>NZ_JVLI01000008.1:0-12520 GCF_001072315.1 Streptococcus pseudopneumoniae
TACAACCTCAAAACAGTGTTTTGAGCTGACTTCGTCAGTCTTATCTACAACCTCAAAACAGTGCTTTGAGCAACCTGCGGCTAGTTTCCTAGTTTGCTCTTTGATTTTCATTCAGTATTAAATAGAAAAGTGTACAAATGTCTACTAGGAATATCAGAAACATCGTGAATTTTCATCAAACTAAAAGGACCTAGCCCTGTACCATACAGAACTAAATCCTTTGAATAAATAATTGATCTAACTTTTAGAATCCCTACAGAAATTCCAATTTTTCTCTATTTGATACCAGACATTAGTTTTTCAATACGTGGAACGTAGAAGAATAAGATAATACTGAATACAATCGTAATTCCTCCAACAATTCCATAGTAAGCGACTTCAGTTTCGCTTGTATAAAATTTTACAATTTGAGCATTGATAGCTTGGGCAGCAGCGTTACTCAAGAACCAGATAGACATCATTTGTGCTTGGAAGGATTTTGGTGCTAGCTTAGTAGTGACTGATAAACCAATAGGCGAAATCAGCATTTCCCCCACAATCACAATAGCCCAACTCATAATCAACCAGAAAGGACTGACCTTAACATCTGTCCCAAAGAGCATCCCTGGTAACATCATCCACAAGAAAGATAAACCTGCCGCAAATAAACCGTAAGCAAATTTCTTAGAAGAGGACGGTTGCTTTTTACCCATTTTCCCCCACAACCATGCAAAAATCGGCACATAAATCATAATGAAAAGTGGATTGATACTTTGGAAAAAGCTAGATGGGAAATGAATCTGATTTCCAAATACATTAAAGTAAAGTCGAGTTTGATCATCCGCAAATAGAGCGAGAACAACAGAGCCCTGCTCCTCAATAGACCAGAAGAGTACTCCAGCGATAAATAAAGGAATGTAGGCAAACACTCGAGATCTCTCAGTGGCACTTATTTTATGACTAGATAAAATTTTGAAGAAATAGTAGATTGGAATGATTACCGCAATCACTGTAAAGATATTAACAATCATATCCACGTTAAACTGGTGAGTAAAGACTAAACCTATAACCACAAGAATAACCATGACAAGTGTAATCAGCAAGCGTTTAATCAAGGTCTGCTGGTCCTTCTGTGAAAGTGGATCAGTGGGGTAAAGACTTGATTCAGGCAGATATTTCTTCCCATCCAAAACATACTTCACTAGACCAAAGAACATCCCAATAGCAGCTAATGAGAAACCTAGATGGAAATTGACTTCCTGACCTAGATAACCCACTAGATAAGGGGCAACGAAGGCACCTAAGTTAATACCAAAGACAAAGATACTAAAACCTGCATCCCGTCTATCATCCTCTTTCTCATAAATTCCCCCCACCATATCTGAGATATTGGGTTTTAAAAATCCAGTACCAAAGATAATCAAAGCAATAGAAAGATAGAGAGCCACTTGTCCAAAAGGTGTTGCCAAAGCAATATGCCCTAGCATAATCAGAATCCCACCGTAAAAGACAGTCTTACGACTTCCTAAAATACGGTCACTGACAAAACCACCGATAACCGAGGACAAAAATACCAGCGAGCCATAAATCGCCATAACCGATGCAGCTGTGGTCTTATCCATTCCCAATCCACCATCTTGCACACTATAGTACATATAGTAAAGTAGGATAGCTCGCATTCCATAGTAAGAAAAGCGTTCCCACATTTCTGTAAAGAAGAGGGTGGACAAGCCCATAGGATGTCCAAAAAATGTTTTCTGTTTTTCCATATATATTCTCCTTTAACGATATAATAATTCATTTTACAGAATTTTCAAATAAATGTCAAACAAATCCTGTTTGTTTTAGAAAATTTCTGAAAAAATCACACGTCTCATACTTAATTCCATCATAAAACTCCATTTCAGACTAACTTCCACTTCGATCAGGCAAGTGGAAGTTACTTTGAGAAATCTCCTTTAAAAATTTGCTCTTGTTTAGTTTAAAAATATTTCAAAACTTGAAACTTACTTATCTTATCCTCTCCTCTTCAGTGAACAAAAACACCCCTATACCAAGCTTGTATCTAGTGCAATACAAGTCAATAAGCATAGGGATGTAGAACTATTACACATTAAAAAATAAATAATTAGCAATTAAATAATAGAAATTGTGTACGAAATGTCTCAATTAGTTTTCGCTAGTAAATATCATTTCCAACAAACGCCCTCTCAATTCCTTATCCTGATGATGCAAGATATTCATTAACTCATGAGAATTTTTGGCATTGATGAATTGATTTAACAATCTATCTTTTAATTCATATGGAAGAGAAGCAGTCTTTAGTAGTCTAAAAACTTCATCATTTAAAGATAATGTTTTATTATCTTTACATTCAAATCTAGCTGTATCATTCTTATTTGGTAATTCAATTATAGACACATTCGTTCCTTTAAAATGAATTCTATGCCTTCTATTACTTGGAACGATACTAGAATCTCCTTGTAATGTTAGCTCTAGCATTCCCATTTCCCAGTCGATTGATAATCTTGTTTTATATCTTTGACCATTTTGATCTTCAATCATTTCAAAAGAATGTTGTTTGCCTGGGAATACATACCAATCTACAACTTCAGGTAAATCAACACCCATATCTATCTCAGAACCAACCAAGGGAATGATCGCACCACTTTTTGCAAACACAGGTATAGTCGAAATGTCTCTATAAACACTCAACTTCACACCACCTGTATATTTTTTCTCTGAAAAAAAGTCATACCATTCACCTTCAGGGAACCATACATCCACTTTTGCAGATTGGAATGCCAAGTCCATCTTTTCTACAATGGGAGCCACCATCAGTTCTGTTCCAAAAAAGTATTGATTTGGAACATTATAACTCTCATCATTCTCTGGGTAGAAATAATACATTGGGCTGATTAATGGGGCACCTTCCTCATGTGTCTTTACATTCATGGTATATAGATATGGAATCATCTGATGTCTCAAACGAAGGTATTTCTTCATAATCTTAGATGTTGTTTCTGAAAAAAACCAAGGTTCTTTACTATTGAAGGGACTTCTAGAACTATGTAATCGAGTGATCGGACTAAAAACACCAAACTGTAGCCATCTAGTTTGTAGCTCTTCGTCATAATCCCCCAGCATGTGCCCACCGATATCATGGCTCCACCAACTATAACCGATATTTGATGCTGTCGCTGTAAAATAAGGTTGAAATCTTAAGGAATTCCAACTAATAATAGTGTCCCCTGAAAAACCAACAGGGTAGCGGTGACTACCAGGACCTGCATACCTTGATAAAATTAAGCCACCTTCTGCATTTTTACAACTATCCTGATAGTGATAATGGTTTAAAAGCCACAGTGGATCCAACATACCTTGAGTCCCTTGTTGCCAGTCAATCCACCAAAAATCTACTCCCTGCTTTTCTAGCTTATAATGAACATCTTCAAAGTAGGATTCTCTAAAAGAGGGATTAAAAAAATCAAAAATAGCAGGTTCTTCTAGTTCTACATTTAACCCCAATCGTTTGGCGACTCGAGGATAAGCTTCTTCATAAGCCCGTATACCATCAGCAGGATGGACATTTAAGGAGAGTTTTAACTTTCTATCATGAAGTTGTTGCAATAACTGTTCTGGATTTGGTATTAAGTTTTTATTCCAACTATATCCTGTCCACCCACTTCCAAAACGAGCTGGAATGTCAGTTATATGCCAATCCATATCTAACACACCGATAGATAAGGGAATGTTCTCTGTTTCAAATCTGTCTATTAAATCCAAGTATTCATCCGACGTATAAGGCCAATACCTACTCCACCAATTGCCTAAAGCATATCTTGGCAGCAAGGGTGTTGAGCCAGTCAATTGGTAAAAGTCTCTGATTGCTCCTCTATAATCATGCCCATAGGCAAAGAAATAGAGGTCAATTTGATTTTCTCTCTCAATATAACCAGACTGTTCATCCCAAATAAATCCTTGAGAATCATCCAATAAGGCTATACCATTTCGGCTAATAATTCCATCTTCTAACGAGATTGCTCCATCTGCCTTATCCAGAGTCCGAGCTGTTCCTTTTAACGTTTCAATAGACTCACCAAAATACCAGCGACTACCATATACGGCAAAATTTCCTTTTAATTCTATAAATAAATTTTCGGCGTTAAATTCTCCTTTATTAAAGTGCAGATGAAAATAGTCCGTCATAATATCTAGTACGTTTGATGTCTCGATATAATCTAACGAAACTTGGCCAAAATCTCTATTATAGATAAGTTGTGTAGTTCTATCCTCAAAACTTCCAGTTTGAGAGTATTCTAACCTTACTAACTTGTCTGTTAATACAGAGATTCGATAAAACTCTCCCTTAAAAATTTTCAATTTGTTTTCCTCCTTTTAGTAAATTTCTTTACCTTATCAAACATTTTATTTGTTATCGTTACATTCATCAATCCGCAAAAAGCAAATCCCCCAAATGTAAATACGTAAATAGCTGTTAAAACTCGTTCTGGACTACTAAAACTCATATACAGTACAGAAATATTAAATAAAACCAACATGATAGCTTGTATTGGATTTAAAATACAAATTAATACGCTATTTACAATACTATTTTTTAGATTATCTTTAAATAGACCAATATAGGGAAAAATAACACTCATCAAAAGTATTATAACAAATAAAAAGGGCAACACTAACAATAAACTATACTCTGAAAATAAACTTGAATAGCCCCAAAGACAATAGTTCACATATAAAAGTAATTCTATTAGGAGGATAAACAACCAAATAAAAGTTGACTGTTTAAAATTTCGTCTAAAGATCCGAAAATAATGATAAGTAATATCGGTATCTTTACCTTTTAAAATACGATACCACATTGTCGTAAGAGAAGTTAGTGATGCCCCAATTGTAACTATTGGAATACAACTAACAATAAATAGAGTATTTAAAATAATTAAATCTGTCAAAAAAGTTAAAATTCTAACCACTTTTCCATCTAATGAAAATAATTTTTGCATAATATATTCTCCATAAAATCAATCGTCTTAACTCTATATTTTAGAATGTCAGTTGCACAAAAATATTACCTAAATTATTTAAAAAACATTTCCAAATTTCTTTAAAAATTAGAATAAAGGAAGCGAGATAATTGGATGTTATCAGTCTCGCTTCCTGTAATTAGCTAGTCCCTTGTTTATACAACCAAGAGTTCATATAAAGTATTACTCTTTGACTTCTTTTTGGTAACGATTATATGCTTCCTGTTGAATCTTCATAAATTCGTCCAACCCCATATTCTTGAGAGTTTCTTTGTATGAGTCCCATTCTTTTTCTATGCCACCTTCAACTACCCATTTAGATGCTTGTTGTTTGACATAGGATTCAATGCTAACATAGATTGATGATAATTTGTTAAGCTCTTCTTGTGAATAAATCACATTAGGGTACGCTGGTAACGCAAATTGTTTCAAACCTTGGTCCATCTTCAATTTCAATCCATCACCTTGTGTTTGATCGATTTCTACGCGACTATTGATATCATCGCTTACATATTTAGGACCAAAATCTCGAAGTGAATTAATCCATGCCCATTCATCAGCTGATTTACCATCTTTAGGAGGTAACACTTTAAACTTATCACCATTCTTTTCAGTAGCTATTCCAAATGATCCATAGAAATTCTGAATACTTGCTTCATCTGTATATAATTTATCCAACCATTTCAATAATTTAGCAGGGTTTTTGCTCTTATTTGTAATCAAAATTTCATTTCGACCATAATTGTAATGATCTGGATCAGAAAAGACATATTGTTTACCATCCATACCTTTTAAAGCAGGTAGAGCAATATACTCACTTGAATGTAATCCAAACGTTGCATCTGCTGTCCAACCACTAGAAACACCTACTCTAGATACTCCCTTATCCATACGTTTCGCAGCACTCATAGAGGTATCTTCTGTAAAGATTTCCGGATCAATCAAACCTTTTTTATAAGATTCGTGCATTGCTGCAATCCCTTGTTTATAACTTTCCTCTGTACGAAGGTAGACTGGTTTCCCATCTTTTACAGACATTTCATACGTATTATCTGCCCCTAAACGATTATTGAACGGAAGAATATATGAGAATGTTGGATCAAAGTTTCCTGCTCCGAATGGAATTTCATCAGAAGCGTCTCCATTTCCGTTCGCATCTTTATCCTTAAATTCTTGTAGTACTTTTACTAAATCATCATAAGTTTCTGGAACCTTTAATCCTAAATTATCCAGCCACTTTTTATTAATAAATAGCTGATTAGCTACAGTAGGACGCATCGGTAATTTTTTAGGTAGACTGTAGATATGACCATCTGGTGAAGTAATCATAGCTTTAATCTTAGGTTCTTTCTCCATAGCCTTAGTTAAATTAGGCATGTTTTCCTTGATTAAATCTTCCAATGGAATAAACAAAGATTGGTTCTGAGCAATTTCTGAATCTGTAAATGCATTTGAACCCAAAAATGCATCTGGTAAATCTCCGCTAGCAACCAAAACAGATTTCTTATCTGCCCAATCTGCGGCTACAAGTGTATCCCATTTAACATCAATACCTGCTTCCTTGGCAGAATCTGTTAGAAAACCTTTATGATAATCTTCTCCCCAGTCAGACCAACGAACAGTTGTGATTTTATAAGAATCTTCTCCAGACTTATCGTCCTTATTCGCATTATTGGAATTTGCACAGGCTGTTAAGCCAGCAAGTGTAACTGTTCCTAAGAACAAATATGTAAATGATTTATTTTTCATGATTTTCTCCTATTCTTTCAAGGCGCCAATCATTACGCCTTGATTAAAATATTTTTGAACAAAGGGATACAACAACATAATCGGAGCAGTTGAAATAACAATTGCTGCATATTTCATCATATCAGCTTTGATACGAAGATCTGATGCAACTTCTCCTGTTGCTTGCGATTGTAACATTTGATTACTAATTAGTAAACGTCGTAAAATTAATTGCAATGGCTGTAAATTTTCATTCGTTAAATAAATTAAAGCATTAAACCACGAATTCCAAATACCAACTGCAGTCCAAAGTCCAATAACTGCTATAATAGCTTTTGATAACGGAACAACTATTTTAATAAAATAACGAATTGTACCACATCCATCAATTTGCGCAGCCTCCCACATCCCGTCTGGAATACTATTATTAAAGAAAGTTCTAGCAACAATAATATTGTATGATGAAACTGCAAAAGGTATTACCATTACCCAAAATGTATCAATCAAGCCTACATTCTTTACTGTTAAGTAGGTAGGAATCAAGCCACCTGATACGAACATAGGGATTATGTATAGAATACTCATCCACTTTCTACCAACTAATTCTTTTCTAGATAAAGCATAACCAGCTGGAATATTGACTACTAAAGCAACCAAGGTACCAACAACAGTATATAAAATTGTATTTAGATAGCTACGCAAAAATAAAGGTTGTTGAATAAGACGTAAATATCCATCTAATTTCCATTCTCTTGGAATAAACCATACCTTCCCGTTTGCAACATCTGAAGGATTACTAAAAGATGCAATCACTACAAACCATAACGGATAAACAATTAACAGGATAAGGAAAATTGCTAAACCATAGGTAACTATATCAAATAATAATTCAGAGTTTGTTTTTCTTGATTTATGAAACCATTTCACCTTGAGCACTCCTTCCTTTAAAAAAGACCCGTTCTAGTATATCTTTTCGAGAACCAGTTAACAGATAACAAAATTATTAGATTGACTACGGTGTTAAATAACCCTATAGCTGTCGAATAACTATACTGAAAGTTCACCATACCAACTTTATAAACATAGGTCGAAATTATCTCACTTCCTGCTAAATTAAGTGGATTCTGCAGTAGTAACACTTTCTCAAAACCTACACTTAATAAACTACCTGCTCTTAATATTAATAAAATCATAGCAGTCGGCAAAAGCAATGGTAATTCTATATGCCGAATTTTTTGTAACCTAGAGGCACCATCCATAGTTGCAGCCTCATAATATGTAGGATCAATTGCAGAAAGCGCCGCCAGATAAATAATACTATCCCAACCAATATGTTGCCATATATCACTCCAAACATAAACACCTGCAAAATGACTAGGTTTTGATAAAAAATCTGGAATAGTGATTCCAACAGACTTAAATACATTCGCTAACAAACCACTAGTAGGAGATAAAAATAAGATGATCATCCCACACATAACCATTGTAGAGATAAAATGGGGTAAGTAGGTTGTCACTTGAAATATTTTTCTAAATTTCCCAACTCTTAACTGATTACTAATGATAGCTAGTATAATAGGCAAGGGAAATCCTACTACAATACTATAAAGTGAAATTTTTAATGTATTGAACATAGTTGTCCCGAATTGGAATGATGAGAAAAATTGAGTAAAGTACTTAAATCCTACCCACTGACTAGCAAAGATACCATTGGCTGGTGAATAGTCTTTAAATGCAATAATTAGTCCCAACATGGGAATATAGGAAAATAAAATTAATAGCAATATTGAAGGAAAAAGTAATATATATAATGGAATACTATGCTTTAATTTTATTTTATGAAGTTGAGATGCTACTTTCATGTTTTTCCTCCCATCTGATTTTCTACGATTATTTTACACCATATAGAATTCCCTTAATAGAACTTTTTGGACTAGGTTTATCAATTTTTCAGTTTTTTAATTTTAAAAACTATTACTTTTCCGACATCTTGATAAAACATATCTGTTTTGTTACATGATATCGTATTTTCAAAGTGCTATAATTTTAAGAGGAGAATAGTATATGAAATTAAATCACGACTTATCAAAAAAACATTCCATTCATTTTTTCTTTAAACTCCTACTTGTACTACTATTGATAAATATTTTAATCAATATTGCTATGAGTAACATAACCAGAAATTTTATTAAAAACCAGAATATAGTACACCTACGTAGTTCAATTGAAATTTATGCTGATTCTGTTAATGAGAAATTGCATTCTGTAGAACGCTTTATGTACTCAACAATAACGCATAATGAATCTTTAGAGAAATTAAATCATGTACAAACGTTTCTTGACTATCAAGAAAATCTCAAAAAAGTTCAAACTAGCTTTACAGAGTTTGAATATCAAAATGAAACTCATATGACATTCTTATTAGAAACCGATAGTACTGATCATTTTATAAATGTCTCCAATCTTTATATTCCATATGAAGATTATCTACTGTTAAAATCAAATCTAAAATCATTGCGTAGTGATATAAGTGACCGTAAATGGAAAAATGTAACTACTAAAAATAGCGAATACTTAGTTAAATCTGTTCATTACGAAGGAAAAATCATTTATGCCGTCATATCTTCAGAAGATATCCTAAAACCTCTAAGAAAACTCAATATTGGAAATAATGGTAAACTTTCCCTAAAAGAGCCTAACAATATACCCTCCGAAGACTACCTGATTCATGCTCAAAATGAAAAAACGCATTTACCTTTCGATATTTATGTTTTAGTCGATTATGCCGAAGTCTTTAGAAATATCACACTCTTAGAAGTATTTTTATCAGCTGTTCCTATCATTATCACCATTTTATCAATCATCATTATCCTGTATATTCGTCAATGGATGATTAAACCAATAACAAGACTCACTGAACGACTCTCTCAACTTGGGGACTCCATCCCCCCTTCTGAATTTTTTATATCTGAAGGTATACTAGAAATTGATAAGGCAAATGATAAACTTAATAAAGTAATATTTGATATGCAAGAATTAAAAATACGGGAATACCATTCACAACTAGAACTTAAGAAGATTGAGCTTAATTATCTTAAGAACCAAATTCGTCCGCATTTCTACTTAAATATGTTATCAATGATTCATAGTATGCTTCAAACAAAAAACTATAAAGAAATTGAAGAGTTAACTATCCTAACTTCAAATTATCTCCGTCATTTATTTATGGCTAATCAAGATTTTTCAGAACTTAAAGATGAAGTTCAGCATATTAAAGATTATTTAGAAATACAACGAATTCGATATGGAAATAGCATCTACTTTTCACTAGACTACAATTCTGATTTACAAAATACTCTTGTTCCATCGTTACTGTTACAAACGTTTATTGAAAACACAATCAAACACGGTTTTTCATTTCAGGATTTATTTACAATTTTACTATCAATAAAAAAAGTAAAAACTGAGAACTCAGATTATATTCAGATTTGTATCGAGGATAATGGTCCAGGTTTCTCTGAAGAAATTTTATCAAAACTAAATCAGAAACAGTCTCTAATAACAGAAGATGGACATCATATTGGGATCACAAACACCATCGAACGTTTAAATCTTCTCTATCCTAATGACTATAGTATTGCATTTGAAAATAATGAAGAAGGTGGGGCTAAAATTCTTTTACTTATTCCATACAAGATTATAGACGGAGGTTATAATGAATATCTTATTAGTTGATGACGATCGCTTTATCATTGAGGCTTTACGAGAGAAAATAAATTGGGATAAACTACACATTGACATTGTTTATGTTGCCTATAGCCTCACTCAAGCTCAAAATATTATTAGAGAGCATCCTATTGATCTCATGATAAGCGATATAGAAATGCCTCAAGGCAGTGGCCTCGAACTCTTATCGTGGATTAGAAATGAAAAATATGATATAAAAACAATTTTTTTAACCAATTACGCCGACTTCAACTATGCTCAAAAAGCAATTGAATTACAAAGCTTCGAATACTATCTAAAACCCATTAACTTCGAAAAATTAGAATTTATTATTCAAAAAGCCATTAGTAAAATTGAAAATCATAACTTAAACGGAAAAAATGATGCACTTTTACAAATAGAAGACAATTTCTGGTATGATTTCCTTAGAAAACCTCAAATTTCTCGCATTGATGAGCTAGAAAATATAGCGAGCAAACAAGATTTTATTCTTCAAAAACACCAGTATTTTTTTCTTGCAGTTTTAACAATCAATCTTAATGAAGAAGATTATTCTGCAGAAACTCCATCATGGACTTCTCAACTAAAAAGAGAACTTCAAAAAATTTCACAACCTTCTTATAAGCTGATAAGTCTATTCAAGATGGAAAGCCAGGTTGATCAATATGTTTGTCTCTTTAGAGTAGACTCATCCAAACGTAGTGACAAATTGGCATATGAGATTCATTCTCAAATTTCTAATAACTTTAGTAAATACTCAAACATTATATATAAGAGTTGCCATAAAATATCCGATATTTTATTTCATACCAAAGAACTCTACACTTATAATGAACAATATGTTTCTTATTGGAATACTATTACATGTGTTCCACATAGTTTTCCAACTTCCTTTAAAACAGAAACTCTTTCAATTACTTTTTTAGATAGCTTAAGTGAATACGAATTAAGAGAAAAAATTAATTCACTTGCCTATAATTCTCAAATTCCTACTTTCACACTACAACAAATTTTACTAGATTGGACTCAACAAATAGGAATATATCTAGATCAAAATGGAATTTCAGCTCATAAATTATTCCAAAACAGCACTCATGATTTCTTATTCCAACGACGCTTTCATTCAATTGAATCTTTTCAGGATTACTTTGATTATTACTGGTCACATGCTAAGAAATTTGCAACAAACATTGAAAACCAAAAAAATAGTATTCAACGCATCGTCGAATACATAGATCATCACTACTATGAAGATATAAATCGTTCTATATTAGCAGATATGGTTTATCTCAGCGCAGATCATTTAGCTAGAATTTTTAAAAAAGAAACTGGAGAAACTCTTGTTAAATATATAACGGATAAACGCATTAATGCTGCTAAATCTCTCCTATCTCAAACAAATATCTCAATATCACAGGTATCTTGTCAAGTAGGGTATGATAATTATTCTTACTTTACTAAAATTTTTAAACAAAGGACTGGACTTTCTCCTGGAGATTACCGTAAAACTTATCAAAACAAAATGTAAGCAATCTAAATCATTGAAATGATAAGTAAAATTCAAGGTCTGTAGTAATTTTTGACATTCTACAGTTTTTCCAAAGATAAGTTAAATGATAATTTTTTAGATTATCATCAGGACAATATCTTTCAGTCTAACATATCTCCAAAAATTTCTTTAAAATTGTTGATAAGGCAACTTCTTAAAAAGTCAGTTTGAGAAAAACAGCCAGTAAATATTTCTAGGGCAAAACGTATACTATCAAGCTTTTACTGAACTGCACCCCAAAAGTTAGACAGAAAAAATCTAACTTTTGGGATGCAGTTCAAAGAAACCTGATAATATGCGTTTTATTATGGAAATATTTGCTTCATATTCTCTATTTCTAATGACTTACTTCAGCTTCTTACCTCTTAGAAAGAACAACAAAAATATGAACTGGCAAAGTTTGGCATCATCAGTAATCCAGAACAATTTGTTTTTACATATATCGACACAAAAGGAAACATCAATAAGCCTTTACATGCTGACTATCTAAACA
>NZ_JVLI01000076.1:0-326 GCF_001072315.1 Streptococcus pseudopneumoniae
GATTGAAACAAGATGTGAACAAATCGGTTAGGAAAGTCAAATTAATTTCTAGAAATATTTTAATAGCCATAACGTACTATTCTAGATTCAATCTACTATAATAATGAACTATCATTTGATTCACTAGTAAAATCTCCTAACAGGGAAGCCTGCTAGGAGATTTTCTTATGAGAGATACTTGTCTAAGCTTTGAAAATCGGATTTATCATCTGATAATTATCAAATAATCTACCAATTAAGCTTCTTCGTCTTCTTTACGACGACCTGCAAGACCAAGACCAAGTAATGCACTTGCGGCAGCTGCTACCATAGCTACAGTAGAATCT
>NZ_JVLI01000077.1:0-2150 GCF_001072315.1 Streptococcus pseudopneumoniae
TGCTTCTGCAGGGATTGCGGCCGCAGTCGTTGCATCACTGTCTCAGCTAAAATTTTAGGAGTAGCCTATGAATTTAGATATTAGAGAGCTGACAAGCTCTCTTTCTAGTTACAGCTCTGCGACAAACCAAGCTGTAAACATAATGGCTGATGCAATCAGACCTATTGGGTATATCCTTTTAGGTCTTTTTTTCTGGTTTGAAATGGCATCGTGGTCACAAATGGTCAAGTCGAGAGGGGGAGCGTTAACACAGAAGATTTGGATAGAAGCCTTAATGAAATATTTATTTGCCTTAATCATGATCTCTGCCTCATCTCAAATTTGTGATGCCATTTTGGAATTACTTAATATTATTGTAAAGGTAATTGCTCATGTAACACCTACTGTTAAAGCAACCATTGATTCTAATATTTCTGGTGGGAAAGGAATATTTGAAAAAACTATCATTACTTTAGTAGGGAAAGCTGTAAGTGGAGTAGCTAACATTATTTTAGGGATTATTGTTTTCTTACGTTACTTAGATTTGTATATGCTTAAAGCCCTAGCTCCATTGTTAGTAGCCTTCTTTATGATGGACTCGTTACGATCTGTTACGATTAACTTCCTGAAATATTTTGCGGCATCCGCCCTTATTGGTGTTATCCTAATTATTGTTTCTGTTGTATACGATTCGATTGTGGCAACAGATCTTCTCAAGGTTACGACTGCAGACAATGGTACTTGGGGAACAGCCTTTGCTTCAATTGCCAAAGGAGTAATCTATATCTTTGTAATGGTCGGATCTAGTCGAAAAGCCAAGCAGCTTTTAGGAGTGTAATCTATGTGTAGAAAAATTAGAATTAATCGATGTGATCTATGTTTATAGAATCGTGTGGATGTTTTCTATAGAAAGAGGTGACTATCAATGGAAACGTTAAAGGAGATAGGAAATAAACAATTTAATGATTTACAAAAGCAACATGGGACAAGAGAGTTGAAGGATAAAATAACTTCTCTTGAACAAGAAATTACACGTCTTTCTTGGTTTGCCTATGAACATGAATTATTATCGGAGCCTTTATTGGAGTGGATATTGGATGGTAGGGTTAAGATAGATGAAATTCCTCGTGCTGTTCGGATGAGTAGTTATGGTGATGAACTATATATTTATGCTTGGCGCTATGCAGAAGCTAAGCAAGATGCTTTTTATGGCATGAGAATTCTTACCCTTCTTCAGGAAGATATAAAGCACTGTGTTATAGCCGATAGTATCAGTCAAACAGAGTATGTTTACCGTTTGGAACAGTGGATTAAATATATGGATCGTGGTAAAATGGTCTTCAAAGGAGATGAAAACTTTGAACGCTATTTTCAGGAACAAAAAGCGGCTAACAGAAGCCTATTCGATACTGAGGCGTTATGAGAATGAAATCAAATTGTTAAAGAAACAGTTAAGCATTCTTAATAGAGATTTGCCAAGAATTGAAGAATCGAATTATAGTGAAAGAATGATTCTTTTTAGTAAGACTATTCAGAATAGACGTATTATTATCACGGTGCGCTATAACCTAAATTATAAAAAACAGGTTGAAATGCTTTATTTTAGCTTGGATGATGGTCAAGGAAAGACTAAATACGCTCATCAGTTACAACTTCAAGCCCTCTATGGTAATCATGATGGATTATTTAAACAATTGGTAATAAGGGATTTTCTTATAAGAGATCCTAATAGAGGATATGGCAGTCTATTATTAAGGGAATCTCTTCTTCATATTAGTCAATTATTTGGAGTGAAGACTAAAATTGTTGGAAAGTTATCTTTTGTAGACGAAGTAGACAAGGTAAATCATCAACGTCGAGATCATTTGTACCAAAAATTTGGTTTTTCTATCACAGATGGAAGAATTTCACTTGATGAGATTCCTGTAGCTATGCTTGTAAAGGAACGTGATAAATACATGACATAACACTAACAGTTCTAAACGGACTGTTTTTTTGATGGAAAGGAAAATAATTGAAAAAAATTGGATCAGAATTTTTAAGAGAATTTGAAAATGAGGACAAGCCAATTCTATTTGGTCTAACTACTAGAATGCTTGTTTTATACCTGTGTTTGATAATAGCTGTCTCAGGGACAATTGCTATTTACTTCTTTGGTCTACCTGATTGGT
>NZ_JVLI01000078.1:0-2402 GCF_001072315.1 Streptococcus pseudopneumoniae
ACTTGTCGGCATTAAAAATTGGCCACTAGATACAGGTGGGCGCTATATTGTCATTTGTTATAAAGCGACTGAGTTCTCTGGTACTCTTCGCTCTTCAGAAGAAGGAGAAGTTTCTTGGGTGCAAAAAGACCAGATTCCAAACTTGGATCTGGCTTATGATATGCTACCTTTGATGGAGATGATGGAAGCTCCGGACAAATCTGAATTTTTCTACCCTCGCCGTACAGAAGACGATTGGGAAAAGAAAATCTTCTAGTCTTTTACTAAATAACCGAGCTGATCCAAGGCCTCCTTGATATAGCGGAGGTCTTGTTGTGTTTCCTGTCTAATAGTAATAGAAGATTAGGAAAAAAGTATATATACTTGCTAAAATTAAATGCTAAATTAGAAAAAATATATGGGTTATACTGTTAATTTTTCTAAGAAAGATGTAAAATAGAAAGTGTACTATGTTTTTAAAACAGTGTGGTACCCAAAATTAAAAAAGCATATCCTTTCCTTAAATTACTAAAATATTTAAGGGGGGGGGTATTTTTTAGTACCTCTAAAATAAAAATAGGAGAGAGGCGATTAGATGAGAAAATCATATCGTGAAGTGAACGGAGAAAAGGTATTCCGTTATTCTATTCGTAAGTACCATTTTGGTGCTGCAAGTGTTGCCGTAGCAGCATTAATGTTTTTTGCAAATGGTGCGGTTAAGGCAGACACTTTACCAGTATCACCTGCTACGGCGAATACTGAAAAGGTAAATGTTGGTGTTACGGAACTGACAGAAGGAGTTCCACCTAAAGAGAATCCTATAGAGAAATCAAAAGAGGAAGTAGTGGGTGATAAAACACCAGTTGCTCAGAAGCTAGTGGATAAGTCTCCTCTCGTTCAGGCTATTAGTGAACTTCAAGCTGCGATTGCAAAAGTAGACGAGGAAAGTTTAGTAAGTTTATCTAATCAACTTACTAAATTAACCGATGAAAATAACCGTTTACTTAATGGAGAAAATACTTCTGAGGAAGCGATTGCAAGTCAAGTAAGTCGAGTTCAATTTCTTACAGAGCAAGTGCGTCTACTTAAGTCTAAGACTAAAGATAAAGCTTCTAACAAGGAAGATGGATCTGGTTCTAAAGCTCAAGATAAAAAAGAGGTTGAAGTATCAGAGAATGCTGTGACACTTGTTAATCAGACTGAAGAAATCAAAAAATCTGTAAAAGATGTCAAAGTCGAGGAAGTGTTCACTAATAAAACCAAATTGGAAACGCTTTTAAAAGAAATTGACAAATTAGATCCAGAAAAATACACTGAGGATTCAGTAAAGGGATTAAAAGAAAAAGTTGCAAAAGCTAAAGAAGTATTAACAATTGCTAAAAATCAAGAGGAAGTTAATTCGGTATATAAAGAGTTAGTTAATTACAAAAACAGTAGTTTAAGACGTGTGAAAATGACTCATAAACCACTAGAGGAAAACACTCCTAAACTAGATACAACAAATGGTAAAGAAACAGTAGGGAAGAAAGCCCAAAATACTGAGCCAAATGATAGGAATATCGCAGGACATAATCATATCTTGAATGGGATTACTTTACCTGAAGGTAGTGGACTACGAGCTGCACCTAAACCAGAATTAGCTGATGTTCAAATTGGACGATGGAATGGAACTAGACGAACGTTTGATAGTTCGAATGTATTTGTAACACCTGCCAACCAAGGGATAGTTGGAAACGTTATGAAAATTAAAGCTATTTCTGCCAGTGATAATTTTACAAATATTGAAGTTACAGGTAATCAGGGATTCCCATTACAAGTAAAAAAGAACATCAAAGGTAAAGAAGCAGAGTTATATTTTGAGGGGAATACACCATCTAATGGTTCTTGGAATATGACGGTGACAGCCACTACTGCTAAAGGAACGAAAAGTTTTAATTTTGGATATTATACTGCTTTAAGAAAACCTACTATTCTAACACAAAATACTGCTTTAGAGGGGAAAGCTAAAGAAAAACCAACCATTGAAGTAGAAGTTCCTACATTTTCTCCAGCACCAACTGGGTCAAAATTTAAAGTTTACCTAGTCAGAGGAGGAAGTACAAATGGATGGGATAATAGTGGTAATGCTTATCCTTCAGGATATTCTGTTTTAGCTTCGGCTGATGTTGTTGCTTCTACTGGGGGAAAAGGAACTGCAATTATCAATGCAAGTAATTATAGAGTTAGTGAGCTGGGGACTACAGCTTTTAAAGCGATAACTGTAATAGAGTTAAATGGAAGAGAGAATGATACTGACCCAGGTGAACGTGGATCATGGTTTAGTGATGAAAGAAGAGCTACAGAGAGACTTGCTAATAAGTCAGCGTTAACGACAGCACTTTCAGGTGAAACAACAACGAAAGCAAGTTCAGCTTACTATAATG
>NZ_JVLI01000079.1:0-34318 GCF_001072315.1 Streptococcus pseudopneumoniae
ACTTGTCGGCATTAAAAATTGGCCACTAGATACAGGTGGGCGCTATATTGTCATTTGTTATAAGGCGACTGAGTTCTCTGGTACTCTTCGCTCTTCAGATGAAGGAGAAGTTTCTTGGGTGCAAAAAGACCAGATTCCAAACTTGGATCTGGCCTATGATATGTTACCCTTGATGGAAATGATGGAAGCTCCTGACAAGTCTGAATTTTTCTATCCTCGCCGTACAGAAGACTATTGGGAGAAGAAAATCGTCTAGTCTTTTACTAAATAACCAAGTTTATCCAAGGCCTCCTCGATATAGTGGAGGTCTTGTTGTGTTTCAGCTTCGACTAGGTGGTAGTGGATGCCATCTGTTAATTCAGACAGAGGTCTAAAGTCAGAATGCTCGACTTGTTCTAGAAAATGCTGAACATCTCTGCGACAAGACAGTTTCAGCAAGGTTTCAATTTCTCCATAAACAGGATGGTCAATCAAGGTGTTTTGAACACGTCCACCATTATCTACGATAGCAAGGAGTTCTTGACCGATTTCTTCAACTTCATGTTTCACCTTGAAAAGTTTATGGACATAAGGATTGGTATCAATTTGCTTATAGACGTAGCCACGATTAGTAGATAGGATAGGAGCGCCATCGGCTCTCAAAATTGCAATGTCCTGCACAATGACCTGACGTGTGACATGAAAATGTTCAGCCAAACTTTGGCCATTGAGGGCTTTAGGGGCTTCTTTCAAGAGTTGGAGCAGGGCTTGTTTTCGATCTTTTGTCATAGCTTTTCCTTTTTAACGGCGTTTTCGAAGCACTTTATAGACAGCTAGTGCTAATGTATAGTCTACCATACTATGGATAATTGTGCCAAATCCAACTAGCACAAAGAGAACATAAAACATATTTTCTACATTGGTACCAGAAGTTGCGTAAAAAAGGACGCAGGCTAATACTTCAGCAAGGGCATGAATGACAGCCAAAACAAAGTTGAAAATCCAAGAAGATTTTGGTTTATCTAGGGTATCGGGGAATTTTTGTAGGTAAAGAGCTCCCAAAGTCCCAAAAAAGATATGGGAAAAAGCTCGAAAAACGATAACCATGGGATAGCCAGCCATCAAAAATCCAAAACTAGAGGCTAGGATGACAAAAACAGCCATCAAGGGCGATAAGAACATGGCAATAAAAATAGCGATGTGGCTTCCCAAAGTGTAAGAAGCAGGTGGAATGACAATCTTAAAAGGCATAACAATTGGAATCAAAATCGCAATAGCCGTTAAGAGGGCTGTCATTGTCATAAATTGTGTCTTTTTCCGTGTATTCATAAGAATCTCCTTTTTAACTGTATATACACTAGTATAGTACAACAAACAAGATAATAAAGCAAGGATTTACTTAGGTCTATAAGTCATTTTTTTAATTAAAGACTCGTAAACATTTCACTAAAAACACAAACTACATCAAACAAAATCTCCACCTTCAGGTTTGAAAGCGGAGATTTTTTTATTTCTTCAAGGTTTGTAGTCGTGGAACAATGGCTAGGGTTAGAACTGCGGAAATGACTAATTCAGCAATTGAGTTTGTTGAGATAACAGTTGCTAGGAGTTTTTGGATATTACCATCAAAAACATTTCCAAAAAGGTAGAAAATTCCACCAAGTACAAAGACTGTGTTGGTAAGTGAACCAAGGGCACCAGCTAGAATCAGACCAGTCTTGTTTTTCATTAGTTTATAGACTAGATAAGGAGTTAAACCAATCAAAATACGTGGGACGATGGCAATGATAGCTGAGTAGATGTTTCCGTTTGGTACAAATGGGGAGAAGAGGTAGCTTGTTGGTAAAATTGTAATCGTGTTAACTGTCAAGCTAAGTAGTCCCATTAAAAATCCAAGTGTAACCCCAACTCGTGGACCGTAAATAATGCTGGCAATAATGACAGGAATATGAACGATGGTCGGTTTGATTGGGAATGGAAAAAGGTTAAAGATAAGTGAGCTTAGAAAATGAATCACGAGCATGGTTGCAAAAAAGATAGCAATAGGTGCAATATTAGAGCGTTTTTTCATCGAGAGTTTCCTTTATTCTTTCTAAAATAATTGTGAGGTCAGCTAAAGCTCCTCGTCCATGGTCTCCACAAGCTAGTAGGGATTTCTTAGGAGCAATCAGCTGATAGCCGTAGGTTTCTAATGTTTTCAGATTATTCTGAGTTGCTGGATGTTCATACATCTTTGTATTCATAGCAGGAGCTATTAGTTTGGGAATATGACTGGGTAAGGCTAGAGCTGTACTGGTCACCATGTTGTCCGCAAAGCCGTGGGCTAATTTTGCAATAGTGTTAGCAGTTGCAGGGGCCACAATAAATAAATCCGCCTTTTTTCCAAGTTCGATATGATTGACTTGATCTGGATAGGGTTCTTTCATGACATCCAAGGGAATAGGATTCTGTGAGAGTACTTGTAGTGTCAAAGGTTGGATAAATTCTGTAGCAGCCTGAGTCATTAAGACAGTGACTTGATGACCTTGTTTTTTTAGAGAACTGACTAAATCTGCCGACTTGTAAGAGGCAATTGATCCTGTTACAGCCAAGAGAATATGTGCCATAGTTTTCCTTTCTATGAATGATAGGCTTGAATTTTTTCAAGGAGGAGTTCTGCAATTTCTTCTTTAGTCTGGACTGTTTGAAGCTGATCTTTCTCAACAAAGATAGCTCGGTGCTGACCTGCTGAGATTTGAGTGAGATCATTTGCGATAATCAAGTCTGCTTGGTTCTTGATAAGACTTTTTCTAGCAATGTCAACCAGATGATCCTCGTTAACATCAACCAGCAGTTTGAAACCAATCAGATGAATAGTAGGATTCCATTTCTTGACTAGAGATATGATTTTGGGTGTTTTTTTCAGGAATAAAACCTGAATCTCATCAGTCGAAGAAATCTTTGCCTGATGATTCTGCTTGCTTAAAAATTCTTCTAGATTGGAACTAGATTGAACTTCCTCAAACCCTGTCATATAGACAGGAGTGTAATCAGATACGGCCATTGAGTGAATCAAGACCTGATAATCCTGAACACGTTCTTGCATTTCCAGTAGAAGGTTCTTGGTATTGTTAATTTCTCGAATGCTTAGGTTGGGATGGGTTTCTGGCTTCAGAGCTCGTTTTGTCGTCATTAAACAAACTTCATGCCCTGCAGCAAGCAAGGTTTCTGTGATGATTTTGCCCAAGTGACCTGTAGAATGGTTAGTGATAGAGCGGACGCTATCGATAGCTTCACTGGTACCGCCCGATGTAACTAAAATTTTCATAGCACTATTGTACACAAAAATAAACGGTAAGTAAAATGAAAGTGATAAATTTTTGGTAAAAACGAAGATTTACTATAGTTTCAAACTATAAAGCCATATAAAATTTAAGAAAGGACTCTAAAAACCTTAAAAACAGGGATATTTACGAACGTTTAGAGAGTTTTGGGATGTTAAAAATCTTGTTTTGTGATATAATGAATTATCATATAAGAGGTTAGAGGAGTTTTGAATGAAAACAGATATTGAAATCGCACAGAGTATTGAGTTGAAACCAATCGTTGATGTTGTAGAGAAACTTGGAATTTCTTACGACGATTTAGAGTTGTATGGAAAGTACAAAGCTAAGCTCAGCTTTGATAAAATTCGTGCAGTTGAGAGCAATCCAGTTGGGAAATTGATTTTGGTTACTGCCATCAATCCAACGCCTGCAGGTGAAGGAAAATCAACTATTACCATTGGTCTGGCGGATGCCTTGAATAAGATTGGCAAGAAAACCATGATTGCTATCCGCGAACCATCTCTTGGTCCAGTAATGGGTATCAAGGGTGGTGCTGCTGGTGGTGGTTACGCCCAAGTGCTGCCAATGGAAGACATCAACCTCCACTTTACTGGAGACATGCATGCTATTACAACTGCCAACAATGCTCTTTCTGCCTTGATTGATAATCACTTGCACCAAGGAAATGAGCTAGGAATTGACCAACGCCGTATTCTCTGGAAACGTGTAGTGGACTTGAACGATCGCGCTCTTCGTCATGTAACCGTTGGACTTGGTGGTCCTCTTAACGGAATTCCACGTGAGGATGGCTTTGACATTACAGTTGCTTCAGAAATCATGGCCATTCTTTGCTTGGCGACTGATATTGAAGATTTGAAACGCCGTTTGGCTAATATCGTTATTGGTTATCGCTATGACCGTACCCCTGTTTCTGTAGGTGATTTGCAGGTTGAGGGTGCTTTAGCATTGATTTTGAAGGATGCTATTAAGCCAAACTTGGTTCAGACAATTTACGGTACACCTGCCTTTGTACACGGTGGTCCATTTGCCAATATCGCTCATGGATGTAACTCTGTTTTGGCAACGACAACAGCCCTTCACTTGGCTGATTACACAGTTACTGAAGCTGGTTTTGGTGCAGACCTTGGTGCTGAGAAATTCCTTGATATTAAGACACCAAACTTGCCAACATCTCCAGATGCAGTTGTTATCGTCGCAACCCTTCGTGCCCTTAAGATGAATGGTGGTGTAGCTAAAGACGCTTTGACAGAAGAAAATGTAGAGGCAGTTCGTGCAGGTTTTGCCAATTTGAAACGCCATGTTGAAAATATCCGTAAGTTCGGTATTCCAGCAGTTGTTGCGATTAACGAATTTGTATCTGATACAGAAGCTGAAATTGCAGCCTTGAAAGAACTTTGTGCCTCAATTGATGTACCAGTTGAGTTGGCAAGTGTCTGGGCTGATGGTGCAGAAGGTGGAGTAGCACTTGCCGAAACAGTTGTCAAAACTATCGCTGAAAACCCATCTAACTATAAACGTTTGTATGACAATGACCTTTCTGTCCAAGAAAAGATTGAAAAGATTGTTACTGAAATCTACCGTGGTAGCAAAGTGAACTTTGAAAAGAAAGCTCAAACACAAATTGCTCAAATCGTTCAAAACGGTTGGGACAAATTGCCAATCTGTATGGCTAAAACTCAGTACAGTTTCTCTGACAATCCAAATTCACTTGGAGCACCTGAAAACTTTGAAATTACCATTCGCGAATTGGTGCCAAAATTAGGTGCAGGCTTCATCGTTGCCTTAACTGGTGATGTTATGACTATGCCAGGACTTCCAAAACGACCAGCAGCCCTCAACATGGATGTTGAAAGTGATGGAACAGTCCTAGGTTTGTTCTAGTATAATGCAATTGACTTTAAATGAGTTTGGAGATTTTAATCCAAGCTCATTTTTTATCTAGATATAAGGAGTTGCCTTCTACATGTAACCAGTCTAGGTAAAGATATTTTCCCTGAATTCTGATATAATAGAAATATTGACTTCAAGAGTAAGGAAGAGAAGATGAACGCATTATTAAATGGAATGAATGACCGTCAGGCTGAGGCGGTGCAAACGACAGAAGGTCCCTTGTTGATCATGGCGGGGGCTGGTTCTGGAAAGACCCGAGTTTTGACCCACCGCATTGCTTATCTGATTGATGAAAAGCTGGTCAATCCTTGGAATATCTTGGCCATTACCTTTACTAATAAGGCTGCGCGTGAGATGAAAGAGCGTGCTTATAGCCTTAATCCAGCCACTCAGGACTGTCTGATTGCGACCTTCCACTCCATGTGTGTGCGTATTTTGCGTCGTGATGCGGATCATATTGGCTACAATCGTAATTTTACTATTGTGGATCCTGGGGAGCAACGAACTCTCATGAAACGCATTCTCAAGCAGTTGAACTTGGATCCTAAAAAATGGAATGAACGAACTATTTTGGGAACCATTTCCAATGCTAAGAATGATTTGATTGATGATGTGGCCTATGCTGCCCAAGCTGGTGATATGTATACGCAAATTGTGGCCCAGTGTTACACTGCTTACCAAAAAGAACTGCGTCAGTCGGAGTCAGTTGACTTTGATGATTTGATTATGCTGACCCTGCGTCTCTTTGATCAAAATCCTGATGTCTTGACCTACTACCAGCAGAAGTTTCAATACATCCACGTTGATGAGTACCAAGATACCAACCACGCTCAGTACCAATTGGTCAAACTCTTGGCTTCACGCTTTAAAAATATCTGTGTGGTTGGGGATGCTGACCAGTCTATCTACGGTTGGCGTGGTGCTGATATGCAGAATATTTTGGATTTTGAGAAAGATTATCCCCAAGCCAAGGTTGTTTTGTTGGAGGAGAATTACCGTTCCACTAAAACAATTCTCCAAGCGGCCAACGAGGTCATTAAAAACAATAAAAACCGCCGTCCTAAGAATCTCTGGACTCAAAACGCTGATGGAGAACAAATCGTTTACTATCGTGCCAATGATGAGCTAGATGAGGCTGTATTTGTAGCTAGAACTATCGATGAACTTGGTCGGAGTCAAAACTTCCTTCACAAGGATTTTGCAGTTCTCTATCGGACTAATGCGCAGTCCCGTACTATTGAGGAAGCCTTGCTCAAGTCAAATATCCCTTATACCATGGTTGGCGGAACCAAGTTCTACAGCCGTAAGGAAATCCGCGATATTATCGCTTACCTTAATCTTATTGCCAATTTGAGTGACAATATCAGTTTTGAGCGTATTATCAACGAGCCTAAACGTGGAATTGGACCAGGTACAGTTGAGAAAATCCGTGACTTTGCGAATATGCAAGACATGTCCATGCTAGATGCTTCAGCCAATATCATGTTATCTGGTATCAAGGGTAAGGCAGCTCAATCTATCTGGGATTTTGCCAATATGATTCTGGATTTGCGGGAGCAACTGGACCATTTAAGCATTACTGAGTTGGTTGAGGCTGTCCTTGAAAAAACAGGATACGTCGATATTCTTAATGCCCAAGCGACCTTAGAAAGCAAGGCTCGGGTAGAAAACATCGAGGAGTTCCTCTCTGTGACGAAAAACTTTGATGACACCTCTGATGTGGCAGAAGAGGAAACTGGTCTGGACAAACTGAGTCGTTTCTTAAATGACTTGGCTTTGATTGCCGACACAGATTCAGGTAGTCAGGAGACATCAGAAGTGACCTTGATGACCCTGCATGCTGCCAAAGGTCTCGAGTTTCCAGTTGTCTTTTTGATTGGGATGGAAGAAAATGTCTTTCCGCTTAGCCGTGCAGCTGAAGATCAAGATGAACTAGAAGAAGAGCGCCGTCTAGCCTATGTAGGAATTACGCGTGCAGAGAAAATTCTCTATCTGACCAATGCCAACTCGCGCCTGCTTTTCGGTCGTACCAACTACAACCGTCCAACTCGTTTTATTAACGAAATCAGCTCAGACTTACTTGAGTATCAAGGTCTGGCTCGTCCAGCAAATACAAGCTTTAAGGCATCTTATAGCAGTGGTGGGGTTGCCTTCGGTCAAGGTATGAGTCTTGCCCAGGCTCTTCAAGACCGTAAACGCAGTGCTGCCCCAAAATCTATCCAGTCAAGCGGTCTCCCATTTGGTCAATTTACAGCTGGAGCAAAATCAGCTTCTAGCGAGGCAAATTGGTCCATTGGTGACATTGCCCTCCACAAGAAGTGGGGAGAGGGAACTGTTTTGGAAGTTTCAGGTAGCGGTGCTACGCAGGAATTGAAAATCAATTTCCCGGAAGTAGGTTTGAAAAAACTTTTAGCCAGTGTGGCCCCAATTGAGAAAAAAATCTAATTTTTCATCCTTCTCACGAATAATAAAGTGAGGAGGATTTTTATGTACAGTATTTCATTCCAAGAAGATTCACTATTACCAAGAGAAAGACTGGCCAAGGAAGGAGTTGAAGCGCTCAGTAATCAAGAGTTGCTAGCTATTTTACTCAGGACAGGAACACGTCAAGCTAGCGTTTTTGAAATTGCCCAGAAAGTCTTGAGCAATCTTTCAAGCCTAACGGATTTGAAAAAAATGACCCTGCAGGAATTGCAGAGTCTGTCTGGTATCGGCCGTGTTAAGGCCATAGAGTTACAAGCTATGATTGAACTGGGCCATCGTATTCATAAACATGAGACCCTTGAGATGGAAAGTATTCTCAGTAGCCAAAAGTTGGCCAAGAAGATGCAGCAGGAATTGGGGGACAAAAAACAAGAGCACCTGGTGGCGCTCTATCTCAATACTCAAAATCAAATCATTCATCAACAGACTATTTTTATTGGCTCTGCCACTCGCAGTATCGCTGAACCGCGAGAGATTCTTCACTATGCTATCAAGCATATGGCGACTTCACTCATCTTGGTTCACAATCATCCTTCGGGAGCAGTAGCTCCTAGCCGAAATGATGATCATGTCACTAAACTTGTCAAAGAAGCCTGCGAACTGATGGGGATTGTCCTCTTGGACCATTTGATTGTCTCACAATCTAGTTACTTTAGTTACCGTGAAAAGACAGATTTAATCTAAAGTTCATTAACAACATAGTCAAAGAGGTTTTTATCTTTGGGACGATTTTCAAAAAGAAACTCTGGATGCCATTGGACACCGAGAAAGGCGACATCATCCGTACTCATAACAGCTTCTATAATACCATCTTTAGGATCATGAGCCGCAATCTTTAAATTTGGTGCTAAATCCTTGATGCTCTGGTGGTGGAAGGAGTTGATATGGGAGATTTCTCCATAGATTTCTCGAAGAACTGTATCAGGTTCTGTCACCAAGCGTTGGGTTGTGTACTCGGCGGAACAATCCTGCCAGTGATCTTCGATATCTTGGTACAAAGTTCCACCCATGGCAACGTTAAAGAGTTGAGTCCCACGACAGACAGAGAAAATCGGCTTTTGCTGTTTGATAGCTTCCTTGATGAGGGCTAGTTCGAATATATCTCTTTGAAGGTGGTAGTCATCGCTATCAATGGTTTTTGGTTCACCATAGAATTTTGGATCAACATTTTGCCCACCTGTCAAGATGAGCTTGTCAATCATACTGATATAGTGGCAGGCCATTTCTTGATCACCAATCGGTAGGATGATGGGAATCCCTCCAGCGTCTTTAACGCCTTCAACAAAGCCTTTTGCTGCGTAGCTCATCATGATGTCATCATCAGGATGAGTTTTTTCGTTTCCTGTAATCCCTATAACTGGTTTTTTCATAAAATGATTTTCGCTTTCTAATCCTCTTTTCGCATGAAGTAGAGGAGGGTTTGGAGTTCACTTGTCAAATCGACATACTGAACGACCACGTCTTTTGGTAAATGCAGATGGACTGGTGAAAAACTGAGAATTCCTTTCACACCAGCATCTACCAAGAGATTAGCAACCTCTTGTGACTTAACACTGGGAACGGTCAGGATAGCAGTTTTGACATCAGCATCCTTGATTTTATCCTTGATTTGAGAAATCCCGTAAATGGGAATCCCATCAGTAGTTTGGGTCCCGACTTCAGGGTGGTCATCTAGGTCAAAGGCCATGATAATCTTCATCTTGTTACGCTCGTGGAAGCGGTAGTGGAGAAGGGCATGGCCCATATTTCCAATACCTACCAGCATAACATTGGTGATGGAGTTATCATTGAGCAAATCGGCAAAAAATGTCATTAGTTTTTTGACATCATATCCAAAACCACGACGACCTAGTTCACCAAAATAGGAAAAATCACGACGTACGGTCGCTGAATCAATACCAATGGCCTCTGCAATTTGCTTAGAGTTAGCACGTTCAATCTTTTCTGCATGAAATCTCTTAAAAATTCGATAGTAGAGAGAGAGTCTTTTCGCTGTAGCCTTTGGAATAGCAGACTGTTTATCTTTCACAAAATCACAACCTTTCTATTCTTCTATTTTATAGAAACATTGTGAAAAAATCAACAAAAACAAGAAAAAACTAAGAAAAATCTTAGTTTTGATGTAAAAAATCTGCATGTGATAGAAAACGGTAGAGGTCTCCGATCAGACCCAGGTAAACTTTCTGGCCCTTAAAAGTCAGAGAAGTCACATAAAGTGTATCTGGTAGGGTCACACAGCCTGACAAAGCCAGCATGAGTTCCTCATAATCTTCGTACTTGAGAGTCCGCTCTACATGATAGCTGTCTTTATAGGTCAGTTCAAACATATGGGACCTATCTTTCAGATTTTGTAAAGACACCACGTTCTACTAAACTATCCATGAGGAAATAGAATTTTTCCTGATGAATGTGGTGATCTTCTGATTTGAAAATATCAACTAGACGAAGGCCAAACTTGTCAGTGATATTGATTTTAGCACCTGTAAGTTCCTTGTTAATGATGATTTTGAGTTGGAAGCCTTCACCACTGTTTGGAACCTTTTCAAGCAGGCGAGTTAGTTCGTAGTTACCAACCTTGGTCTCAAAAAAAGTGTTGTCCTTAAGGGTGAATTTTTTAACAGAAGGGCTAAGAGTGTAGTCGTAACGACAATTTTTTAACTGAATGGTTTTTTCAAATGCCATATGGCTAACCTCCGATAATTTCTTTTAAGGTTTTTGCGAGGGTTTGTAGATCTTCAACGGTATTTTGTGGTGACAAACTGATGCGAACGGATTCCTTCAAGCGTTCTGAATTTGCCCCGTACATGGCTTCAAGAACATGGCTGGATTGGACAATGCCTGCCGTACAGGCTGAGCCAGTAGAGATTGAAATTCCAGCTAAATCTAGCCGAAGGAGTAAGAGGTCATTTTTCTGACCAGGAAATCCAATATTGAGGACATAAGGGAGATGATGTTCTTCTCTATTCAAGTAATACTGAATTCCTTCTAGCTCTGCAAGAAAGGCGGTTCCTAGATTTTGTACATGTTGAAAATGTTCTTCTTGTTTTTCTAGGTCTTCTTTTAGGGCTGCAACCATGCCTACGATGGCAGATAAATTTTCAGTCCCTGCACGTTTTTTCTGTTCTTGGTCTCCGCCATGTAGATAGGAATCAAAGTCCATGCTAGAAGCGTAGAGAAAACCGATTCCCTTAGGACCATGGAACTTGTGGGCAGAAGCAGTGAGAAAATCAATGCCCAATTCTTCTGGCTGTATAGGGATTTTTCCGATTGCCTGAACTGCATCAACATGATAGACAGCAGGGTGTTGTTTGAGTATTTGGCCAATTTCAGCAATGGGCAGTAGGTTTCCTGTCTCATTATTGGCAAACATGGTAGAAACCAAAATTGTATCGTCACGCAAAGCCTTTTGAATTTGTTGAGCTGTGATTTCTTGCTTTTCTGGTTGGATAATGGTTGCTTCAAACCCAAAGTGTTGAACCAAGTAATCAATGGTTTCAAGGACAGCATGGTGTTCAATGGCAGTTGTGATGATATGTTTTCCTTGTTCTTGGTGACGAAAGCAGTACCCAATGATGGCAGTATTGTTGCCTTCTGTCCCACCAGAAGTGAAAAAGATATGTTGAGGTTTTGTCCCCAGTAACTGAGCTAGTTCCTGACGGGCTTCTCGCAAGAGTTTGCCAGCTTGACGACCATGTCCATGAATACTAGAAGGGTTTCCGTAGGTTTCTTGCATCACCTTGGTCATAGCTGAAATAGCAACTGCTGACATAGGAGTTGTCGCAGCATTGTCCAAATAAATCAAAGAATCACCTTATTTCTTTTTGTTGTAAGCAAAGAGTGGGCTGACTGGTTTTCTTTCGTGGATACGGACGATAGCATCACCAATTAACTCACTAGCAGTGATGTAGCATACGTTTTTAGGAGTTTTTTCTTTTGTTGCTACTGAATCAGTCACAAGAATTTCTTTAATCTTAGTATTGTCAAGAAGTTCAGCAGCTCCTTCGACGAAGAGACCGTGGCTAGAAACAGCATAAATTTCTGTAGCCCCTTCACGTTCAACGATTTTAGCAGCTTCAGAGAAAGTACGTCCTGTATTCAGAATATCGTCAATCAAGATGGCTTTTTTACCTTCAACATCACCGATAATATAACCTTCGTTGCGAGTTGCATCGTCTTGAGGGTAGTCGATAATGGCGATAGGAGCATCAAGATATTCAGCCAAGCTACGCGCACGTTTGACACCTGAATTTTTAGGGCTAACGACAACAACATCTGAACCGAGTAGTCCCTTATCGCAGTAATGTTTTGCGAATAGGGGAACAGTGAAAAGATTATCCACTGGAATATCAAAGAACCCTTGAACCTGAACGGCATGCAAATCAAGAGTCAGGATACGATCAACCCCAGCCTTAACTAGCATATTAGCGACTAGTTTAGCTGTAAGTGGCTCACGAGGACAAGCAATGCGGTCTTGACGTGCATAGCCAAAATATGGAAGGACAACGTTGATACTGTGGGCACTTGCGCGAACACAAGCATCTACCATGATTAACAATTCCATTAGGTGGTTGTTAACAGGGAAACTTGTTGATTGGATGATGTAAACATCATAACCACGGACACTTTCTTCGATATTCACTTGGATTTCTCCGTCTGAAAATTGACGTGATGATAGTTTTCCAAGTGGGACACCAACAGCTTGAGCAATTTTCTGTGCAATCTCTTGGTTAGAGTTGAGTGCGAAAAGTTTCATGTTTTTTCTATCTGACATTATAGACCGTCCTCTGTAAACTTTTTAAATCCTAGCCATATCTGCCTAGCCTATATGAACTGGGATTTTTGTATTTTATCTTTTCTATTTTACCAAAAAATGGAGATTATTTCAGCTATTTTTCATGCTTTTGACAAATCGGACCAATTTTGAGGGAGCTTTTTGATAAGCAATCTGATTTTCCTCTAAAAATTGTTGGAAATCCTGTTTGCCTTGCTCATGATTTTCCACTTCGAGCTCTAATTCGTAATCTGTCATATCAAAATACTGACTTTCATCCAGCGCCATGAGACCAATAGCTGTTTGCATTTCATAGCGAAGTGTCGTTAGACAACCGAGCACTTGCCAGTTCTTGCTCTGGATACCATGTTTAGCTAATTCATCGAGCACCAGTCCCTGAGGAAGTTCTTCCTTAGCCAGATAGTTTTCAGCATCTTTTAGTTGTAATTTTTGATTGTACTCCATGTTTCCGACACTTTGAGGGACTTTGAGTGTCAATTCTGCCCAGTCTTCAAAAGTGCGAATGCGCATAGCAACTTTCTTTTCTCGCAGTTCAAAATTAGGCGTGTCGATGTAGTAATTTTTTTGAAGAACAGGAGTGACACCTGTGAACTGGTCTTTTAGACGATTGTATTCATCTTTTTTCAAGAGTGTTTTCAATTCAATTTCTAAATGTTTCAATTTTCTTACCTTTTCTTTATCGTTGAAAGCGGATTTATGATATAATAGCTTTGTATTTATTGTATATAAATCTGGAGAAAAAATCAAAGATATTTTTGAAGGATAATATGAGAACAAGGGAGAATATATGACCTTAGAATGGGAAGAATTTCTAGATCCTTACATTCAAGCTGTTGGTGAGTTAAAGATTAAACTTCGTGGTATTCGTAAGCAATATCGTAAGCAAAATAAGCATTCTCCGATTGAGTTTGTGACTGGTAGAGTCAAGCCGATTGAGAGCATCAAAGAAAAAATGGCTCGTCGTGGCATTACTTATGCGACCTTGGAACACGATTTGCAGGATATTGCTGGTTTGCGTGTGATGGTCCAGTTTGTAGATGACGTTAAGGAAGTAGTGGAAATTTTACACAAGCGTCAGGACATGCGGATCATACAGGAACGAGATTACATTACTCATCGAAAAGCCTCAGGCTACCGTTCTTATCATGTGGTAGTAGAATATATGGTTGACACCATCAATGGAGCTAAGACTATTTTGGCAGAAATTCAAATTCGTACTTTGGCCATGAATTTTTGGGCAACGATAGAACATTCTCTCAACTACAAGTACCAAGGGGATTTCCCAGAGGAGATTAAGAAGCGACTGGAAATTACATCCAAGATTGCCCATCAGTTAGATGAAGAAATGGGTAAAATTCGTGATGATATCCAAGAAGCCCAGGCCCTTTTTGATCCTTTGAGTAGAAAATTAAATGATGGTGTAGGAAACAGTGACGATACAGATGAAGAATACAGGTAAACGAATTGACCTGATAGCCAATAGAAAACCGCAGAGTCAAAGGGTTTTATATGAATTGCGAGATCGTTTGAAGAGAAATCAGTTTATACTTAATGATACCAATCCGGATATTGTCATATCCATAGGTGGGGATGGCATGCTCTTGTCGGCCTTTCATAAGTACGAAGACCAACTTGATAAGGTACGCTTTATCGGTGTTCATACGGGACATTTGGGCTTCTATACGGACTACCGTGATTTTGAGTTGGACAAGCTAGTGACCAATTTGCAGCTAGATACCGGAGCAAGGGTTTCTTACCCTGTTCTAAATGTGAAGGTTTTTCTTGGAAATGGAGAGGTCAAGATTTTTCGTGCCCTCAACGAAGCCAGCATTCGCAGATCCGATCGAACCATGGTGGCAGATATTGTCATCAATGGTGTTCCCTTTGAACGTTTTCGCGGAGATGGCTTAACAGTTTCGACACCGACTGGTAGTACAGCCTATAACAAATCACTTGGTGGAGCTGTTTTACACCCTACCATTGAAGCTTTGCAATTAACGGAAATTGCCAGCCTTAATAATCGTGTCTATCGAACGCTGGGCTCTTCCATTATTGTGCCTAAGAAGGATAAGATTGAACTCATTCCAACAAGAAATGATTACCACACCATTTCGGTTGACAATAGTGTCTATTCTTTTCGTAGTATCGAGCGAATCGAGTATCAAATTGATCATCATAAGATTCACTTTGTCGCGACTCCTAGCCATACCAGTTTCTGGAACCGCGTTAAGGATGCCTTTATCGGCGAGGTGGACGAATGAGGTTTGAATTTATCGCAGATGAGCATGTCAAGGTTAAGACCTTCTTAAAAAAGCACGAGGTTTCTAAAGGACTGCTGGCCAAGATTAAGTTTCGAGGCGGAGCTATTTTGGTCAATGACCAACCTCAAAATGCAACTTATCTATTGGATATTGGAGACCGAGTTATCATTGATATTCCTGCTGAGGAAGGCTTTGAAACTCTCGAAGCTATCGAGCGCCCACTGGATATTCTCTATGAGGATGACCATTTTCTAGTCTTAAATAAACCCTATGGAGTGGCTTCTATTCCTAGTGTTAATCACTCCAATACCATCGCTAATTTTATTAAGGGTTACTACGTCAAGCAAGACTATGAAAATCAGCAGATTCACATTGTAACTAGACTTGATAGAGATACTTCTGGCTTGATGCTCTTTGCCAAGCACGGCTATGCCCACGCACGATTAGACAAGCAGTTGCAGAAGAAGTCCATTGAGAAACGCTACTTTGCTTTGGTTAAAGGTGATGGACACTTGGAAACAGAGGGGGAAATTATTGCTCCGATTGCGCGTGATGAAGACTCTATTATCACCAGAAGGGTAGCTAAAGGTGGGAAGTACGCCCATACTTCCTACAAGATTGTCGCTTCCTATGGAAATATTCACTTGGTAGACATTCGCCTGCATACTGGTCGAACCCACCAAATACGAGTCCACTTTTCTCATATTGGTTTTCCTTTGTTGGGCGATGATTTGTACGGAGGTAGTCTGGACGACGGCATTCAACGTCAGGCCCTGCATTGCCATTACCTATCCTTTTATCATCCATTTTTAGAGCAAGGCTTGCAGTTAGAAAGTCCCTTGCCGGATGATTTCAGTAACCTTATTACTCAGTTATCAACTAATACTCTATAAAAACTGTTTCAGAGTATAATTATTATCTTAAAGGAGAAAACTCATGGAAGTTTTTGAAAGTCTCAAAGCCAACCTGGTTGGTAAAAATGCTCGTATCGTTCTCCCTGAAGGGGAAGAGCCTCGTATTCTTCAAGCAACTAAACGCTTGGTAAAAGAAACAGAAGTGATTCCTGTTTTGCTTGGAAATCCTGAAAAAATTAAAATTTATCTTGAAATTGAAGGGATCATGGATGGTTATGAAGTTATTGACCCTCAACATTATCCTCAATTTGAAGAAATGGTTGGTGCTCTAGTGGAGCGTCGCAAGGGCAAAATGTCTGAAGAAGATGCACGCAAGGTTTTGGTTGAAGATGTCAATTACTTTGGTGTTATGTTGGTTTACTTGGGCTTGGTTGATGGAATGGTATCTGGAGCTATTCACTCAACAGCTTCAACAGTTCGTCCAGCCCTACAAATCATTAAAACTCGCCCAAATGTAACGCGTACTTCAGGTGCCTTCCTCATGGTTCGTGGTACGGAACGTTACCTCTTTGGGGACTGTGCCATCAATATTAATCCAGACGCAGAAGCCTTGGCTGAAATTGCCATCAACTCAGCAATCACAGCTAAGATGTTTGGCATCGAGCCTAAAATTGCTATGCTAAGCTATTCTACTAAAGGATCAGGATTTGGAGAAAGCGTTGATAAGGTTGTTGAAGCCACTAAAATTGCTCACGACTTGCGTCCTGACCTTGAAATCGATGGTGAGTTGCAATTTGATGCAGCCTTTGTTCCAGAAACTGCAGCTCTGAAAGCTCCTGGAAGTACGGTAGCTGGTCAAGCAAATGTTTTCATCTTCCCAGGTATCGAAGCAGGAAATATCGGATACAAGATGGCTGAACGTCTTGGTGGTTTTGCAGCTGTAGGACCTGTTTTGCAAGGTTTGAACAAACCAGTTAACGACCTTTCTCGTGGATGTAATGCGGATGATGTGTACAAGTTGACCCTTATCACAGCGGCCCAAGCTGTTCATCAATAAAGAGAAGTGCTACTAAATAATTCGTATTTATAATCAAAAAACGCACAGTATCAGGAGCTGAAAAAACTTGATACTATGCGTTTTATTGTGTGAAGATTTACTTCATTTTCTCTTAAAATTGAGTTTTTTCCCAGCCTATTTTTAGTCTTTATAAGCTACGATACCAATGATGGTATCAACTGCACGTTCCATAGTCTGAAGGCTAACGTATTCAAAACGTCCGTGCATATTCTCGCCACCAGCAAAGATATTAGGGGTTGGGATTCCCATAAAGGAAATCTTAGAGCCGTCTGTCCCTCCACGGATTGGTTCGATAATAGGAGTGATACCCAGATCTTCCATAACGGCTTTAGCAATGGTAATTGGAGTCATATCTTTTTCAATGACTTCTTTCATATTGTAGTACTGATCTGTCAAGTTTAGGGTAACACGGTCGCTACCAAATTCTTGATTCATCTTATCAGCGATAGACTGCATAGCTGCTTTACGCGATTCAAAGGCATCTTTTTCAAAATCGCGAATGATGTAGCTAGCACTTGCCTCCTCAACACTACCTGTTACATCCATAAGATGATAGAAACCTTGGTAGCCATCAGTTAACTCAGGTCGGTCATTCTCTGGGAGTTGATTATGGAAATCAATTGCTAGCTGAAGAGCATTAACCATCTGACCTTTGGCAGTACCAGGGTGGACATTACGACCTTGGAAATGCAATTCAGCACCAGCTGCTGAGAAAGTCTCGTACTGAAGTTCCCCTAGCGGTCCTCCATCAACAGTGTAGGCAAAATCCACATCAAAATCTTCTGCATCAAATTTATTAGCACCAACACCGATTTCTTCATCTGGACCAAAACCAACACGAATCTCACAGTGTTTGATTTCAGGATGAGCAGTTAGATAATCAATAGCTGTCATAATTTCAGCAATGCCTGACTTGTCATCAGCTCCTAGCAAGGTTGTTCCATCTGTTGTGATGAGTGTTTGGCCTGGATATTTCTCAAGACTCTTAAAGTCAGCTGGATCGAGTTTGAAACCAGAATTTCCAAGTTCAATCACACCACCATCGTAGTTTTCAATTACCTGAGGATTAACTCCTTCGGCATTAAAATCAGCAGTATCCATGTGGGAGATGAAGCCAATTTTACGTGTTAAAGATGGATCATTGGCTGGCAAGGTACCAATTGCAAAACCATTTGGAAGGTAGTAGACGTTTTGAAGTCCAACACGTTTCATTTCAGGAATTAGGACATTTGTTGCGAAGTCAACCTGACTCTGTGTACTTGGAGTAGTAGTAGAGTGTTCATCAGAGCGCGTGTTGACCTTAACGTAGGTTAGGAAGCGATCCAAGAGATTGGGATAAGTCATAAAAAACTCCTTTTGAATTCATTTTTTCCATTGTATCATAGAAAAGAGAGAAAAACAAAAGACAGAAGTTAGGGAAATTCGCTATGTTGGCGTTTACTTATTAATGGATAAATGATAAAATAAACTTGATAAAAATATCACAAGGAAGCGATTATGAAAAAAGCAATTTTAATGATGACTTTCGGTTCACCAGAAGAGATTACCTTTGAAGGTGTAGCTGATTTTTTCACAAATATTCGTCGTGGAGTGAGACCTCAAGACCATGAGATTCAAACTCTCTATGATAATTATGTACTTATTGGAGGCACGCCTCTGCAAAAAATTACCCGTGAAGAGGTTGCCTTGGTAGAAGCTAGGCTAGGAAATGAATATAGTGTCTATTTTGCCAATAAGTTTTCCAGTCCCTTTATCCCAGATGTGATTGGTCAGATGGAATCAGACGGCATTGAACAGTGTATTTGCTTGATTTTGGAGCCTCATTATTCTTTTTACTCTGTCATGGGTTATGAGAAATTTTTAGAAAGCAAGCAAATTCAATTTTTGGTCATTAAGGACTGGTATCAGGAAGAAGCGCTCTTAAACTATTGGGCAGATGAAATTGCTAAGATTTTAAAAGATGAAGTGAAGCAAGATAGCTTTAAAGTCATCTTTTCTGCCCATAGTGTACCTATTTTTGCCTTGGATTTTGGTGATCCTTATATTGACCAAATTTTTGAAAATAGCAAGTTAGTCGCTGAAAAACTAGGTTTGAGTTCCGAACAATATACCAACACTTGGCAGAGTGAAAGTGATATCGGTATTCCATGGATTAAACCAGATGTTTTGGAGTATCTCAGAGAACAGACAGAACATCCAGACCATTATATTTTTGTTCCTATCAGCTTCATTAGCGAGCATATTGAAGTCTTGTTTGACAATGATGTGGAATGTTATGACTTATGTCAGGAATTTGGGGTAAACTACCATCGTCCACCAATGCCAAATACAGATTCTCGTTTGATTGATGCCTTGGTTAATACAGTCAGAGCTAATGAGGACAAAGAGTTTAAGGAATTTCTCCCAGAAGAAGAAACCTTTGATGAGTTAGTTCCTTCAGATGAGACTAAAAACATTTTGGCCGAATCTCAAGATTTACAAATGCCAGAATTTGTGAAAAAATTGATTGAGAAAAAAGGTCGGGAGAATGTTAAGATGCCTTATCTTATCAAGAAGATGCTAGAAAAAGCAGGCAAGTTGCCGAAAGAGTAAAGAAAAAGGATTTAGCTTTGCGCTAGATCCTTTTAATCGCTTATTTTTTCTCAAGAAGGGCTTTGATTTCTTGAAGTACTTCCAACTCGGTTGGTTTTTTTTCGTCAGTTTTTTCTTCCTTTATGCCAGTCAGTTTCTGTGCTTTTTCAATACCCTTGATAATAAAGAAGAGGGCGGTACCGACAAAGATAAAATTGATAATAGCACTTAAAAAGTTACCATAGCCGACTCCATGCCAAGAAAGTTGAGCGATACGTTCGACTTTAGCAGCTTTCAAAGCGGGATTTAAAATAAGAGGAGTGATAATGTCGTTTACAAGTGAAGTAACGATAGCACCAAAAGCAGAGGCAATGATCACGCCGACAGCAAGGTCAACAACATTACCACGAAGCAAAAATGCTTTAAGATCTTTTAACATTTTCATAATATCCTTTCAAAAATTTTTACTATTTATTATATATTAATTAAGAAAAGCTTGCAAGATATATGCTCAGAAGTTTTATTTATTAAAAACATAGACCTTGCTTAAAATGTAATTAAGAATAATTATCAATAATTGTGCAAGAACTGTTTCAATTGCATTTACCTTATCAAGATTTTCATTTACGAATTGACCTATGATGTGAGGAAACTGAGTCACAAACAGAAAAGTAAAGAGCAAATCTAACAGAAAAGTAGAAAGGCGGGCAAGAAAAAATTTCACTAAACGGATAAGCCGATTCTTCCTTGCTTGCTTAAACACGATTGTATCATTTGTGATAAAGGCAAAGAGGATACCGATACTATTTGCTAGGGCAGTAGCAAGGAGTTCCTGATGACTTAGTTGATAAATGACTAGTCGTGAGAGAATCGAAACTAGGGTTGTTGCAAGGCCAAAAAAGAGATAGGCTAAGATTTCATTGTTAAAAAATTTTTGAATACGAATTTTCATGGTTTAAGTATAGCATAAAGCAGGCTATTGTGCTATACTAGTAAGGTTGAATAAAGCAACCCTTGGTGCTTAGCTTCTTTCACCAAGCATATTACACGCGGATAACCGCTAAAGGAGAAAAGATGAAAAAATTAACTATTCGTGATGTTGCAGATATTGCAATCGTCGCTGCTATCTATGTCGTTTTGACTGTCACACCGCCTCTAAATGCCATTAGCTATGGTGCTTATCAGTTCCGTATTTCAGAAATGATGAACTTTATGGCTTTTTACAATCCTAAGTACATCATCGGAGTTACCATCGGTTGTATGATTGCTAATTTCTTTAGCTTCGGACTCCTAGATGTCTTTGTTGGTGGTGGATCAACCTTGGTATTCCTCAGTTTAGGTGTTTGGCTTTTTGCAAAATACAGCAAGGATTACCTCTTTAACGGATTGATTCGAAAAGATCATTTCTTTTTTTCAATCCTCTTTTCAATTTCCATGTTTACTATCGCTGCAGAGTTAAATATTGTAGCAGAATTACCATTTTTCCTTACTTGGTTCACAACAGGGATCGGTGAATTTGCCTCATTGATTATTGGAGCGATTATTATCGGTAAAATTGGTCGTCGAATCGATTTAAGCAAATAGAACAGGACAAGCTAGGTAGCCTTTACCTGGCTTTTTCTTATGGAAAATTTCTAAGGAAACTTGACAAGCTTTTCTGATTATAGTATACTTCTTAAGTAAGCTGATTTAGCTCAGTTGGCAGAGCGCATCCATGGTAAGGATGAGGTCGCCGGTTCAATCCCGGCAATTAGCATGATATAGACAAAATGACCTTGGGAGATCAAGGTTTTTCTTATCGACCTGTATAAATGAAGTTAAAGCGTTTCGTTTGTTGACAAAAGTCATTCTCTTTAGTAGAATAGAAGATGCGATGAGTCGATAGGTAGTCTTCGGGCTACTATTGAGCATAAGGAGGTCATAACGCAGGAGCGGACCTTGATGAGTTGTGTGAACCTGCTCATCACATGAAGATGCCTCTTAGTCCCTAGTCTAGCGACTGGGGATTTTTATTTTCCAAAAAATGATGAAAAAGCTTTGCAATTCATGGAAAAAGTAGTATAATACATCTATTATAGAAATTTTTAGAAAATTCCGAAAGAGGTTATTTATGGGATATACAGTTGCTGTAGTCGGCGCGACAGGTGCTGTCGGAGCTCAGATGATAAAAATGTTGGAAGAATCAACACTTCCAATCGATAAAATCCGTTACCTTGCTTCTGCTCGTTCAGCAGGCAAGACTTTGAAATTTAAAGACCAAGATATTACGATTGAAGAAACGACTGAAACAGCTTTTGAAGGAGTTGACATTGCTCTCTTTTCAGCAGGTGGTTCTACATCAGCTAAGTATGCACCATACGCAGTTAAAGCTGGAGCGGTAGTAGTAGATAATACATCTTACTTCCGTCAAAATCCAGACGTTCCTTTGGTTGTTCCAGAGGTCAATGCTCACGCACTTGATGCCCACAACGGGATTATTGCTTGCCCTAACTGTTCAACAATCCAAATGATGGTAGCTCTTGAGCCAGTTCGCCAAAAATGGGGCTTGGACCGTATCATTGTTTCAACTTATCAAGCCGTTTCAGGTGCTGGTATGGGAGCAATTCTTGAGACACAACGTGAACTTCGTGAGGTCTTGAATGATGGAGTGAAACCACATGATTTGCATGCGGAAATCTTGCCTTCAGGTGGTGACAAGAAACACTATCCTATCGCTTTTAACGCTCTTCCACAAATCGATGTCTTCACTGATAATGATTACACTTACGAAGAGATGAAGATGACCAAGGAAACTAAGAAAATTATGGAAGATGATAGCATTGCAGTATCTGCAACATGTGTGCGTATTCCAGTCTTGTCAGCTCACTCTGAGTCTGTTTACATCGAAACAAAAGAAGTGGCTCCAATTGAAGAAGTAAAAGCAGCTATCGCAGCCTTCCCAGGTGCTGTTCTTGAAGATGATGTAGCTCATCAAATCTATCCTCAAGCCATCAATGCAGTTGGTTCGCGTGATACCTTTGTTGGTCGTATCCGTAAAGACTTGGATGCTGAAAAAGGAATTCACATGTGGGTTGTTTCAGATAACCTTCTCAAAGGTGCTGCTTGGAACTCAGTTCAGATTGCAGAAACTCTTCATGAACGTGGCTTGGTTCGTCCAACAGCTGAATTGAAATTTGAATTAAAATAGTCATATCGTTTAGGAGTTCAGATGAACTCCTTCTTTGAAATAGAGAGGTGTTTTCATGTCTTATCAAGATTTAAAAGAGTGTAAAATCATCACAGCCTTTATTACTCCCTTCCACGAGGATGGTTCCATCAACTTTGATGCTATTCCAGCCTTGATTGAGCATTTATTGGCTCATCATACGGATGGGATTCTTCTCGCAGGAACCACTGCTGAGAGTCCAACCTTGACCCACGATGAAGAGTTGGAATTGTTTGCGGCTGTACAAAAGATTGTCAATGGACGCGTTCCTTTGATTGCGGGTGTAGGTACTAATGATACGCGTGACTCTATTGAGTTTGTCAAAGAAGTAGCGGAATTTGGCGGTTTTGCTGCTGGACTTGCTATTGTACCTTACTACAACAAACCTTCTCAAGAAGGAATGTATCAGCATTTTAAAGCCATTGCAGATGCTTCTGACTTACCAATTATTATCTATAATATTCCAGGTCGTGTAGTTGTTGAATTAACTCCAGAAACCATGCTTCGTTTGGCTGACCATCCAAATATCATTGGTGTTAAAGAATGTACTAGCTTGGCTAATATGGCTTACTTGATTGAGCACAAGCCTGAAGAATTCTTGATTTATACAGGTGAGGATGGAGATGCTTTCCATGCCATGAATCTTGGTGCGGATGGGGTTATTTCTGTTGCCTCTCATACAAATGGGGATGAAATGCACGAGATGTTTACTGCCATTGCAGAAAGCGATATGAAGAAGGCTGCAGCTATTCAACGTAAATTCATTCCTAAGGTCAATGCCCTCTTCTCTTATCCAAGTCCTGCTCCTGTTAAGGCAGTTCTGAATTATATGGGATTTGAAGCTGGTCCAACTCGTCTACCTCTTGTTCCAGCACCAGAAGAAGATGCCAAACGCATTATCAAGGTTGTCGTAGATGGCGACTACGAAGCGACCAAGGCAACTGTAACAGGTGTCTTAAGACCAGATTACTAATAAAGACAATAAAATCCATGACCGAATGAACGATCATGGATTTCTTATTTTCCTAAACAGAATTGGCTAAAGAGTTGGGTAATGAGTTCATCAGGAGCAGCATCCCCAGTGATTTCTCCGAGGATTTCCCAAGTACGAGTCAAGTCAACTTGAAGCAGATCAACTGGCATACCTAGTTCCAGTCCTTCATTAACAGCCTGCAAACTTTCAATAGCCTTCTCAATCAAGGAAATATGACGGGCGTTGGACAAGTAGGTTGCATCTTGCTCGACTAGACCAGCATTTTCAAAGAAGAGGTTGTTGATTCTCTCTTCGATTTTATCGATGTTTTGATTTTTAAGAACTGAAATGCGGATGACATCTTCAGGAAGTTCAGAAGTTTCAATCGCTTCAGGCAGGTCAGTTTTGTTAAGAAGAATAATGCGATTAGTCTCTTGACTGATTTCTAGGAGTTGGCGGTCTTGGGAGGTTAGTGGTTCACTGGCATTTAGTACTAGTAGAACTAAGTCAGCTTCCTTGAGGGCTTTTTTCGAACGCTCAACTCCGATTTGTTCCACAATATCATCTGTTTCACGAATACCAGCTGTATCAATCAGTTTGAGAGGAACACCGTTGATATTGACGTATTCTTCGATGACATCTCGAGTAGTACCAGCAATGTCTGTAACGATAGCCTTGTCCTCACGCAAGAGATTGTTGAGGAGGCTGGATTTTCCAACGTTAGGACGGCCGATGATGGCAGTAGAAATTCCTTCACGAAGGATTTTACCGCGACGGGCTGTCCTAAGGAGATTAGTTAGCAATTGCTCAAACTCCATAGTCTTCTCACGGACCACAGCAGTAGTCGCTTCTTCAACATCGTCATACTCAGGATAGTCAATATTAACCTCGACTTGGGCAAGTGTGTTAAGGATTTCTTGACGGGTATTGTTAATGAGTTCAGAAAGGGAACCATCGAGTTGTTTGACCGCAATGTTCATGGCCTTGTCAGTCTTGGCGCGAATGATATCCATGACCGCTTCAGCCTGAGTCAAATCTACGCGACCGTTTAAAAAGGCACGTTTGGTAAATTCACCAGGTTCTGCCAACCGAGCTCCTTCACGGATAGCTAGTTGGAGAATTTCATTGGTCACCGCAATCCCACCGTGGGTGTTGATTTCGATAATATCCTCACGAGTGAAGGTTTTTGGAGATTTCATGGCTCCAATCATGACTTCGTCCATGACTTTACCACTCAGAGGGTCAACGATGTGACCGTAGTTAAGGGTATGGCTAGCAACCTTGGTCAAGTCTTTTCCTTTAAAAATCTTTTGCGCAATAGCAAAACTTTCTGTTCCGCTCAGGCGGACAATACCAATAGCCCCTTCACCTAGTGGAGTAGAGATAGCAGCGATGGTATCAAATTCACGTGTAATCATAATGTTTCCTTTAATAAATGGCTCTTTTCTTGGAAATTTTTCCAAGTCTCTTTTCAAATTGTAACAAATTTGAACTATTTCTTCAATGAATGCTACTTGGAGATTGAAAAAGCCTAAGCAATTCTGCTTAAGCTAGCTTATTTGGTGCGCATTTCCCCTTGTGGGAAATAAGTTCCTTCTGGCATGTCGTTGATGATGACATGGACAGCAGATTGAGGGGCTCCAGTGTTACGGACAATAGCTTCTGTTACTTCCTTAGCAAGAGCTTTCTTTTGCTCGAGCGTGCGTCCTTCAAATAAATCGATGCGTACAAATGGCATAATAGCTTCCTCCACTAGTTTTTGATTTCTTCTATTTTACCACATTTTGCCGTTTAAAGCTTAAGAAAATTATGATATACTAGAATGTAGCAAAAATTTAGAAATGGACGTGAAGCAAGAAACATGGCACAGTTGTATTATCGTTATGGGACCATGAACTCTGGTAAAACGATTGAGATTCTCAAGGTGGCCTATAACTACGAGGAGCAGGGAAAAGGTGTTGTGATTATGACTTCAGCTCTGGATACTCGTGATGGTGTTGGCTATGTGTCGAGTCGAATTGGCATGAAACGCCCTGCCCTTGCGATTGAGGAAACAACTGATATCTTCGGCTATATCCGTGATTTACCAGAAACACCTTACTGTGTGTTGGTCGATGAAGCCCAGTTTCTCAAGCGTCACCATGTTTACGATCTAGCTCGTGTTGTTGATGAGTTAGACATACCTGTCATGGCTTTTGGCTTGAAAAATGACTTTCGCAATGAACTGTTCGAAGGTTCCAAGTATCTCTTGCTTTTAGCAGACAAGATTGACGAAATTAAGACCATCTGTCAGTATTGTAAGAAAAAGGCAACTATGGTTTTGCGTACACAGGATGGACTACCCGTTTATGATGGTGAGCAGATCCAGATTGGTGGAAATGAAACCTATATCTCGGTTTGCCGTAAACATTATTTTGCGCCTGAAATCAATAAGGAGAATGAAGAAAAATGAACATCTATGATCAACTACAAGCTGTAGAAGACCGTTATGAAGAATTAGGAGAATTGCTCAGTGACCCGGATGTGGTCTCTGACACCAAACGTTTTATGGAGCTTTCAAAAGAAGAAGCTTCAACTCGTGATACCGTAACAGCCTACCGTGAGTACAAACAAGTCCTTCAAAACATCGTTGATGCTGAAGAGATGATTAAGGAATCAGGCGGAGATGCGGACTTGGAAGAAATGGCCAAGCAAGAACTCAAAGATGCCAAGGCTGAAAAAGAAGAATACGAAGAGAAATTGAAAATTTTGCTCCTTCCAAAGGATCCAAACGATGACAAGAACATCATCCTTGAAATTCGTGGAGCTGCTGGTGGTGACGAAGCAGCACTTTTCGCTGGAGACCTTCTAACCATGTACCAAAAGTATGCGGAAGCCCAAGGTTGGCGTTTTGAAGTCATGGAAGCCTCTATAAATGGCGTCGGTGGTTTCAAAGAAGTGGTTGCCATGGTTTCTGGTCAGTCTGTATACTCTAAGCTTAAGTACGAATCAGGTGCCCACCGTGTGCAACGTGTCCCTGTGACAGAAAGTCAAGGCCGTGTTCATACTTCGACAGCGACAGTTCTTGTTATGCCAGAAGTTGAAGAAGTTGAATACGACATTGATCCCAAAGACCTTCGTGTCGACATCTACCACGCCTCTGGTGCTGGTGGACAGAACGTCAATAAGGTTGCGACAGCCGTTCGTATCGTTCACTTACCAACCAATATCAAGGTTGAGATGCAGGAAGAACGTACCCAGCAGAAAAACCGTGAGAAAGCCATGAAAATCATCCGTGCGCGTGTTGCTGACCACTTCGCACAAATTGCACAAGATGAACAAGACGCTGAGCGTAAGTCAACGATTGGTACTGGTGACCGTTCAGAACGGATTCGTACTTATAACTTCCCACAAAACCGTGTCACAGACCACCGTATCGGCTTGACTCTCCAAAAACTAGATACTATTTTGTCTGGTAAATTGGATGAGGTTGTGGATGCTTTGGTGCTCTATGACCAAACACAAAAATTAGAAGAATTAAATAAATAATGATATTAGCTCAATTATTTTCAGATTTTGAAGAAGAGTTGATAAGACAAGGAGAGGAAGCTGAAAGCCTCTCTTTTGTCTATCGTGGCCTGAAAAATCTTCCTTTCACAGATTTTGTTTTTGCCCTCCAGAAAGAGGTAACAGAGGAAGAAAAACAATTTGTAAAAGGAATTTTTCAACAGTTAGTAGATCATAAACCAGCACAGTATATCATCGGACAGGCAGATTTTTATGGAATGCAGTTAAAAGTTGATGAGCGGGTTTTGATTCCCCGTCCAGAGACAGAGGAATTAGTCGAGCTTATCCTGGCTGAAAATTCTGAAGAAAATCTTAAGGTCCTAGATATTGGGACAGGTAGTGGAGCTATTGCTCTCGCTCTAGCAAAAAATAGACCAGATTGGTCAGTGACAGCAGCAGATATTTCCCAAGATGCTTTAGATTTAGCTAACGAAAATGCTAAAAATCAAAATCTTCAAATATTTTTAAAAAAATCTGACTGTTTTACAGAAATTTCTGAAAAATATGATATAATTGTTTCCAATCCACCCTATATCTCTCGTGAAGATGAGTCAGAGGTAGGCTTGAATGTTTTGCATTCGGAGCCTCATCTAGCTCTCTTTGCAGATGAGGATGGCCTAGCTATTTACCGTAGAATTGCGGAAGATGCAAAAGACTACCTCAAAGACGGTGGTAAGATTTACCTTGAAATTGGATACAAGCAAGGTCAAAGTGTTCCTGAACTTTTTAGGAAGTATCTTCCTGAAAAACGTGTAAGAGCACTCAAGGACCAATTTGGTCAAGATAGGATGGTCGTGGTTGATGATGGACAGGATTAAACAAGAGTTAGAAAAGGGTGGGGCTGTCGTTCTACCTACAGAGACGGTTTACGGTCTTTTTGCCAAGGCTCTAGACGAAAAAGCAGTTGAACATGTATACCAACTTAAACGTCGACCTAGAGACAAGGCGCTTAACCTCAATGTTGCCTCTCTCGAGGACATCTTGCACTTTTCAAAAAATCAGCCAACTTATCTTCAAAAACTTGTAGAGCCCTTTTTACCAGGTCCCTTGACCATTATCCTTGAAGCCAATGACCGAGTTCCCTATTGGGTCAATTCTGGTCTTGCAACTGTTGGATTTCGGATGCCAAGTCATCCCATTACCCTTGATTTGATTCGAGAGACAGGTCCCTTGATTGGACCGTCTGCCAATATTTCAGGTCAGGCAAGTGGAGTGACCTTTAATCAAATTCTAGAGGATTTTGACCAAGAGGTTTTGGGTTTGGAAGACGATTCTTTTCTAACTGGACAGGATTCAACTATTTTGGATTTGTCTGGAGACAAGGTGAAAATCTTACGCCAAGGGGCCATTAAGCGAGAAGATATTCTTGCTCAGTTGCCAGAGATTTCTTTTGAGGAGGAATGAAATGCTAAGAGATTTACAAGAAACTGATGTGAAAGCTATATGTGACATTAACCAAGATGCTTTGGGCTATTCGTTTAGTCAAGAGGACACAGCTAGTCAACTAGCTAGACTGTCTCAGAATTCCCATCATTTCCTACTTGGATATGAGGATGCAGCCAGTCATGTCTTACTTGGATATGTCCACGCTGAAGTTTACGAATCACTTTATTCCAAAGCAGGATTTAATATTTTAGCTTTAGCAGTTTCACCTCAAGCACAAGGGCAAGGTATTGGTAAAAACTTGCTAAAAGGGTTGGAAGAAGAAGCAAAAAGACGTGGCTATGGGTTTATTCGCTTAAACTCTGCCGATCATCGTCTGGGAGCTCATGCATTTTATGAAAAAGTTGGTTATACTTGTGATAAAATGCAGAAACGGTTTATTCGCATCTTTTAGTTTAATTTTCTAATAAGAAAATAAAACTAATGGACTAGTCACACAATAAAGGAGAAGACCTATGATTTTTGACAAAGATGATTTTAAAGCATACGATGCTGATCTCTGGAATGCTATTGCCAAAGAAGAAGAACGCCAACAAAACAACATTGAGTTGATTGCTTCGGAAAACGTAGTTTCCAAGGCTGTTATGGCAGCTCAAGGGTCTATCTTGACAAACAAATATGCCGAGGGTTACCCAGGACGCCGTTATTATGGTGGAACTGATGTAGTAGACGTGGTAGAAACTCTAGCTATTGAACGTGCAAAAGAAATTTTTGGCGCTAAATTCGCTAATGTCCAACCTCACTCAGGAAGCCAAGCCAACTGTGCAGCTTACATGGCCTTGATTGAACCAGGTGATACCGTTATGGGAATGGATTTGGCAGCAGGTGGACACTTGACCCACGGAGCTCCTGTTAGCTTCTCTGGTCAAACTTACAACTTTGTGTCTTATAGTGTGGATCCTGAAACGGAACTCTTGGACTTTGATGCTATCTTGAAACAAGCCCGAGAAGTAAAACCAAAATTGATCGTAGCAGGAGCTTCAGCCTATTCTCAAATTATCGATTTTTCAAAATTCCGTGAAATTGCTGATGCTGTTGGAGCTAAGCTCATGGTAGATATGGCTCATATCGCTGGTTTGGTTGCTGCTGGTCTTCACCCAAGTCCAGTACCATACGCTCATATCACTACAACAACGACCCACAAAACGCTTCGTGGACCGCGTGGTGGCTTGATTTTGACAAATGATGAAGATCTAGCTAAGAAAATCAACTCAGCTATTTTCCCTGGTATTCAAGGTGGTCCTTTGGAGCATGTTGTTGCAGCTAAGGCTGTTTCCTTCAAAGAAGTTTTGGATCCAGCCTTCAAGGAATATGCTGCCAATGTTATCAAAAACAGCAAGGCTATGGCAGATGTTTTCTTGCAAAACCCTGATTTCCGTATCATTTCTGGCGGAACTGAAAACCACCTCTTCCTAGTTGATGTAACCAAGGTTGTAGAAAACGGAAAAGTTGCTCAAAACTTGCTGGATGAAGTCAATATTACTCTAAATAAAAACTCAATCCCTTACGAAACCTTGTCACCATTTAAGACAAGTGGTATTCGTATCGGATCTGCAGCCATTACTGCACGTGGATTTGGTGAAGAAGAAAGTCGCAAAGTGGCTGAACTTATTATTAAAACCCTTAAGAATGCAGAAAATGAAGCTGTCTTAGAAGAAGTGAGAAGTGCAGTTAAAGAATTAACAGATGCCTTCCCATTATACGAGGACTAAAACTTTTATGGACATTTATATTAAGAAAGCTATTATTCATCAGTTCAGTCCGGATGATACGGAGCTGTTCCTAGCGGATAAGTTTCTCAATATTACTCCAAAAATCGAAGAATACCTGCGTAAAAAAATTGAACGTGTGTATTCAGATGAAGCTAAGACTGGGATTTTCGAAGAAGAAAATCCCTTCTTCAATCACATCACAGACGATTTGTTGGAGACATCAGTAACACTGGCTAATCTCTGGAAAGAAGAGTTCAGTATTTCAGAAAATCTCAAGACTAATGACTTGATTTTTGTGCAATTTTCTAAAGAAGGTATAGAACATTTTGCTTTCTTACGAATTGCCCTGCGGGAGACCTTGACCCATCTCGGAGGAGAGGTTGATAATCCAATCAAGCTGACTCAGAATAACCTGCCTGGATTTGGAACGGGGGCTGATGAGGCCTTAGTGGTCAATCTTCAAAGTCGCAAGTATCATTTGATTGAAAAACGCATCAAGTACAACGGGACTTTTTTGAACTATTTTTCAGATAATCTTCTTGCTGTCGCTCCTAAGATTTCTCCTAAAAAATCTATCAAAGAACTAGAAAAAACGGCACAGCGAATTGCTGAGACTTTTAACACAGATGATTTTCAATTTCAATCTAAGGTCAAATCAGCAATTTTTAACAATCTGGAAGAAAGCAATGAATTGTCACCCGAGAAATTGGCTAATGACCTTTTTGACAACAATCTGACGGCTCGTTTAAGCTTTATTGACCAAGTCAAAGAAGCCGTACCAGAACCAGTCCAGTTTGATGAAATTGATGCCAGTCGTCAGCTTAAAAAATTTGAAAACCAAAAACTCTCCTTGTCAAATGGAATTGAGCTCATCGTTCCCAATAACGTCTATCAAGATGCTGAGTCTGTTGAGTTTATCCAAAATGACAATGGAACCTACTCTATCTTAATCAAAAATATCGAGGATATTCAAAGTAAATAATGTTTAAACGAATTCGAAGAGTGCTTGTACTAGCAGTCTTCCTTTTTGCTGGCTATAAAGCTTACCGCGTGCACCAAGATGTCAAGCAAGTCATGACCTATCAACCTATGGTTCGAGAAATCTTGAGTGAAAAAGACACCCCAGCAAACGAAGAGCTCGTGCTCGCTATGATTTATACTGAAACAAAAGGTAAAGAAGGAGACGTCATGCAGTCTAGTGAGTCTGCAAGTGGTTCCACCAACACCATCAATGATAATGCGTCTAGCATTCGGCAAGGTGTGCAAACTCTGACAGACAATCTTTATCTGGCTCAGAAGAAGGGTGTTGATGTCTGGACAGCTGTTCAAGCCTATAATTTTGGACCTGCCTATATCGATTTTATCGCCCAAAATGGCAAGGAAAATACCCTAGCACTGGCTAAACAGTACTCTCGTGATACGGTTGCTCCCTTGCTTGGCAATACCACTGGAAAGACTTATAGTTATATTCACCCCATTTCCATTTTTCACGGTGCCGAACTCTATGTAAATGGAGGAAACTATTATTATTCTAGGCAGGTTCAACTCAACCTTTACATCATCAAATGTTTCACTCTCTTTTCGACATCTGGCTAGCCCAGGTGTTTTTTTATAAGTTTTCTTTAAGATAGATATATTACTCTAGAAAAGTAAAGGAGGAAATTCCCTATGAGAAAGAAACTCTTTCTGACTAGTGCTGCGGTCTTGTGGGCAGTAACAGCTATGAATAGCGTCCATGCAGCAACAGATGTTCAAAAAGTCATCGATGAAACCTATGTGCAACCTGAATATGTCCTAGGTTCATCACTATCTGAAGACCAAAAAAATCAAACCCTAAAGAAACTTGGCTACAATGCCTCAACAGATACCAAAGAACTCAAAACCATGACACCTGATGTCTATTCTAAAATCATGAATGTGGCCAATGACTCTAGCTTACAATTGTATTCATCAGCCAAGATTCAAAAAATGGGTGACAAATCTCCACTTGAGGTCAAGATTGAAACACCAGAAAACATCACTAAGGTAACTCAGGATATGTACCGAAATGCAGCAGTAACCTTGGGTGTGGAACATGCCAAAATCACTGTAGCAGCACCTATTCCAGTTACAGGTGAGAGTGCCTTAGCCGGGATTTACTATTCTCTAGAAGCTAATGGAGCCAAGGTACCACAAGCCAATAAAGACTTGGCTCAAGAAGAGTTGAAGGCTTTGTCTGATATCAATGCTGAAAACAAGGACAAGTCAGGCTATGATGCTAATAAATTAAATGTTGCCCTAGCCGATATTAAGTCAGGACTTGCCAAAGCTAAAGAAAGCAAGGGAAATCTGACAGAAGAAGATGTCCGTAAAATTGTTGAAGATACTTTAAAAAATTACAAACTTGATCAGGTTATAACAGGAAACCAAATCAATATCATCATCAATTTTGCTTTGAACCTCTCAAAGAGTGATATCCTCAGCAATGCAGACTTCACTAAAACCCTAAATGCCCTTAAACAAAGTATCGTATCACAAGCTGGCGACAGTTTTAAAAATATCAACCTTAACTTTGATGCTGATAAGGCGCTAGAAGAAGGTGGTAATTTCTTAAGCTCCCTCTGGCAAGCCATTGTCAACTTCTTCAAGAGTTTTGGTTCTTAAGCCGTTACAAAAAGGTAGTCAGATTTTTTTAGAAAATTGTTTTATAAATATTCACAAATCTCCTATATTTATGGTAAAATAGAATCATCATTTTATTTTGGAGTCAAAGATGAATATATTTAGAACAAAAAATGTTAGTTTAGATAAAACGGAGATGCATAGGCATTTGAAGTTATGGGATTTGATTTTGCTGGGTATTGGAGCCATGGTAGGAACTGGTGTCTTTACAATTACAGGTACTGCAGCTGCAACGCTTGCTGGTCCAGCCCTAGTGATTTCAATCGTCATTTCTGCCTTGTGTGTAGGATTATCAGCCCTCTTTTTTGCAGAATTTGCTTCACGAGTACCTGCTACAGGTGGTGCCTACAGTTATCTATATGCTATTTTAGGAGAATTCCCAGCCTGGTTGGCTGGTTGGTTAACTATGATGGAGTTCATGACAGCCATATCTGGTGTGGCTTCGGGTTGGGCAGCTTATTTTAAAGGCTTGCTTTCTCAATATGGGATAGCCCTTCCTCAGGCTTTAAATGGTACCTTTAATCCTCAAGCAGGGACATTTGTTGATTTATTGCCTATTCTTGTCTTGGTTCTAGTTACTTCGCTTGTTTTACTTAATGCTAAAGCAGCCTTACGCTTTAATTCTATTCTAGTGATTTTGAAATTTTCCGCTTTAGCTCTCTTTATTTTAGTAGGAATCTGGCATATTAAACTTGACAACTGGAGTAATTTTGCTCCTTATGGTTTTGGACAAATCTATGGTGCTAGTACTGGTATTATGGCTGGTGCGTCCTTGATGTTCTTCGGTTTTTTGGGATTTGAATCCATCTCTATGGCCGTAGATGAGGTCAAGACTCCTCAAAAAAATATTCCTAGAGGGATTGTCTTATCGCTTTCTATCGTAACTATTCTCTATGCCTTGGTGACGCTTGTCTTGACTGGTGTGGTTCACTATAGTCATCTAAATGTCGACGATGCCGTTGCCTTTGCCCTTCGTAGTGTTGGGATCAGTTGGGCAGCCAACTATGTGTCATTAGTTGCTATCTTAACCTTGATTACGGTTTGTATCTCAATGACTTATGCCCTATCGCGTATGATTTACAGTTTAGCGCGTGACGGATTGATGCCTGACACCTTTAAAGAACTAACGAAGACTAGCAAGGTACCAAAGAATGCTACTATCTTGACAGGTCTAGCTTCAGCAGTAGCAGCAGGAATGTTTCCATTAGCTAGTATCGCAGCCTTCTTAAATATTTGTACCTTGTCTTACCTGATCATGCTGGCTTATGGTTTGATTCGCTTACGGAAAGAAAAAGGAATGCCCAAAGCAGGAGAATTTAAAACACCATTGGTACCCTTATTACCAATTTTATCAATCATCATTTGTTTATCCTTCATGTTGCAGTATAATGTGGAAACTTGGATTGCTTTCCTAGTTGCGTTGTTAGTAGGAAGTATTATTTACTTCACTTATGGTTATAAGCATTCTACCATAGAAGAATAATACTCTTCGAAAATCTCTTCAAACCACGTCAGCTTCGCCTTGCCGTATATATGTGACTGA
>NZ_JVLI01000080.1:0-7830 GCF_001072315.1 Streptococcus pseudopneumoniae
TGAGCTGACTTCGTCAGTTCTATCCACAACCTCAAAACCGTGTTTTGAGCTGACTTCGTCAGTCTTATCTACAACCTCAAAACCGTGTTTTGAGCAACCTGCGGCTAGCTTCCTAGTTTGCTCTTTGATGTTCATTGAGTACTAGCTAGTAAAACTAAAAAGAATCCAGAAAAGCTTCCAGATTCTTTTGTGAAAATGATTGCTAGGGCTTACTTAGACTGAAAGAAATCCTGTTGGGATAAATAATCATAATGCTCTTTGTTAAATTGATATTGGCCCACATGCTGACTAATCTGACCGACATCCACGGAAAAAATATAGGCTTCATTTTGATAGTTCCAGTTCAGCCTAACTGTATTCAAGACTGGCTTATAAGTAAAATCTTTAACTTGATTCCAAGGCATCTCAAGGACTTGATTAAAACGATTCTCAGTTACATCACTGATGTCCATCAAATAGATCCCCTTAGGTGTGAATGCCAGAATTTTAGGCTTCACACTCGACTGAACATAGTAACTTCCTCCTACAACGAAGAAATCAATAAAGGATTTCAGCCATGTCTTTTTCTTGAAGGCCATCAGAAAATTCTTTTGCCCTTCAATGCGACAAGTTGACAGAAATGATGCAATCTGTTTTTCTGTTGCAAACTCCATAATAGCGCCCATGATGATACCTCCATAACGATTAGTAAACAGGCCGATAAAAACTCTTCACATAAAGAAGAACTTATCAATTGTTGCGTTTTATCTTATTTTTTAGTAGACAGCATCCCTCCTATTAAATCATCCTAGCATGTGCATACTTCAGTTAACACTGGAAGAGACTTTCGAAAATAGTTTCTCACATTTTTGTTATATTCATTATAACATAAATTCAAGAAACAAAGAAAAAAATGTGAGATTTTTCTTCCAAATTTACTATCATTCTATTAAAAAACGACAGCTTCTTTCGAAACCATCGTTTTTCTTGAAAAATCCCTATTTCACATGTTTTGCCAATTCTTCTTGAGCTTTTTTATTAGATTCTTCTTTTTCTTTCAACCATTTTTCTTTGGCTTTTTCATATTCGTCTTTTGTGACTGTCTTATCTTGTAATTTGAGGTATTTATAGGATTCAACCCCTTTATTACCAGCCAATGAATATGGTGTTGAGAAAGGAACAATTTTTCTCAATGTTGGTGTTCCGCCTAGTGAAACATTTGGAATTGCTAGAGAGCTATCTACTAACCAAGCTTGAGCATCAGCATATTTTTCATAACGTTTAGCTGGATCTTGCTCCTTATTAGCTTCTTCCAACATTTGAGTGTAGATATCCAGCCCAACAGCCTTAGCCTTGTCATTGGCTTCACCTGGCTCTATACCTAGATTTTGCATCAAACCACCAGAATTAACATTAAATACATCAAGATAGGTTGAAGGGTCTTGATAGTCTGCACTCCAACCACCGTTGTAAAGATCATAATCTTTCTGAGCTGCAGTTTGAGCTAGATAACCTGAACTATCATAGTCCTCTGTAGAAAGTAGGTGGACATCAATCACAACATTTTCTGCACCTAAGACAGACTCAATTGATTGCTTCATGGAATTGATTCCTTGAATTTCAGCCTTATTAGCCAAATCTATAGTTTTATCTAAGTGTATAGGGAATTGGACTCCTTTGGCTTGGAGTTCTTTCTTAGCTTCAGCAAATTTAGCTTTAGCTTTTTCTGGATTGTAGTATGGATCCTGGGCATCTGCAAAGTTGATTCCTTGCCATTCCTTGCCATAGTTGACCATCTTAGAGGCTACTACTTCACCAAAGTCTTTTCCCTTGATACTTACGAAGTTTGGAGGAACGACGAGGTTACGCAAAATCTTAGTTGCCCCCTCTTCTCCTTGAGATTGGGCCCCGTAAGCTGTACGGTCATAGGCAAAGTTAATGGCTTGACGGAAGTTTTTATTTAGAACTGCTTCCTGAGTCGATTTCTTTTCAGCATCACTTGTTTTTGAAGTGAATTTATAAGATTTTCTATCCAGGTTAAAGTTTAAGAAATAAGAAGTGGTATCTTGCAAGCTATAAATGATATTGTCCTTATTCTTTTCTTTAATTCCTTCAAAGCTTGAACTGTTTGGATAGAGACGGGCATAGCTATAGGCTCCCTCTACATAGTTACGAGCCAGTGCATCTTGGTCACTACCATCATAATAGGCCAATTTCACATCATCTACAAAGACATTCTTAGCATCCCAGTAGTTAGGGTTTTTCTTGTATTCGATGACAGATTTTGAAACAAAGGATTTCATCAAGAAAGGTCCATTATACAAAATGCTAGATGGATCTACCTTCCCGAAATCATCCCCTTTTGATTTCAAGAAATCTGCATTGACTGGAAAGAGAATCGTTGAGGTTGTTTTTGAGTTCCAGTAAGATTCTGGTCGAGCCAAGGTGTATTGAACGGTTTGGTCATCAAGAGCCTTGACTCCGACAGTTGAAAAGTCGCTTGTTTTACCAGTGATATAGTCATCTAAACCTGCAACGGATTCTTGCACTAAGTACAAGGCTTCTGATTTTTTATCAGCCGCATATTTCAAACCTGTCACAAAATCTTGGGCAGTTACAGGTGCATATTCTTCTCCCTCAGAAGTATACCACTTAATATCCTTACGAAGTTTGTAGGTATAGGTCAAACCGTCCTTAGAAACACTCCAATCCTCTGCCAAGGATGGCACATAGTTCCCGTATTGGTCATTTTCCATGAGACCATCTACCAGGTTGGTCACAATATCATTTGTTGTTGCACGGTTTTCTGCTAGATAGTTCAAACTAGATGGATCACTTGAGTAAACATAATTGTATGTTTTTGATGCTGTGCTAGAATTTCCACAGGCACTTAACAAAATACCTGCACTTAACACGACACCTGCAAGCGTTGCATACTTGGCCTTAGACTTTTTCATCTCCAGAACCTCCTGATTTAAATATTTGTTTTATTATACAACTCGTATTTTATTTAGTCAATGGGTTTTTTAAAAAAATTAATCATTACATCTACAAACTGTAGAAATTATTCTACAAAATAATAAAAAAGAGAATAATTCAAGCATTTCATGATAGAAATGTTCAAATTATCCCTTTTATTTATAAAAAATTATTGAGAAATTCTAAATTTTGCTCGCAGGCGATCTGCTTGGGCTTTTCCAATCACCTTATCTAACAAACGAGTACGGAGACTCATGACTCCGTATACTCCTCCACCCATGGCACCGACAAGAGCTACATAAAGGAAGCTCCACAAACGTCCACTTGGTTGGAATACAAATCCTAAAATCCACTGCAATGTCCCAACTACAAGAAACATGAAAAGAGTTAACAAACTGATTAAAATGGTTCGCTTTAAAATCACCTTGCGCTTGACACCTGTTACCTTACAAATATCCCGATACATCAAGACATTAGGAATAATGAGACCGATTGTTGTAGAAATCAAAGGCCCGTAACTGTGAAAGAGAGCAATGGTTGGCAGTTGCAAGAGCAGCTTGGCAATGGAACCATAGATAAAATAGAGAACTGCCTTGCGGTTGCGGAACATGGCCTGAAGCATTGGAGACAAGACCATGTACAAGCCTAAAATAGTAGACTGCAAAACTGCAAAGACAAACAAGCCCATGGCCAAACTATCTGGCTTGCCATAGAAGACAGTATAGAGGGGTTCTCCTACCATGACCACTCCAACCGTTGCTGGTAGCAGGAATAAGAAAAGCATGGTAATGCTATCCTGAACCAGACGAGAAGCTGCCTTCAAGTCCCCCTTGACATAGTTTTCAGTCAAAAGTGGCAAACCGACACTCCCAATCGAAACCCCAACAGAAATCAAAATCATAGTGATTTTATTTGGGTTGGCTGAGAAATAAGAAAACATGACAACCAAGTCTTCATTACTATAGTTGGTAAACCAGCTCATACTATTGATAAAGGTCATCTGATCCAAAATCTGGAAGAGCTGGATAGCAGACCCTGTCAAGATAAAAGGAATGGCTTCCTTAATGGTATCAACCAAAAGACGCTTGCTATTAATCTTATCTCCTGTTTCAAAGACTCTTTTGAGTAATCCTTCTTGGGCAAGGAAATAGATCAAAACTGCAAAACTGGCTACCATACCGACAAAGGCCGCAAAGGTTGATTGGGTAACGGCTGCTAGGTAATCTCCTGAACCGAGCTTCATAATGATAAAGGTTGCTAAGAGCATCCAGATAACACGAATGACCTGCTCAGCGATTTGGCTCATGGCATAAGGTTTGAGGTTATTCATCCCTTGGAAAAATCCTCGGATAACACTCATAGATGGGAAAATCAAGACTCCCCAAGCCAAGCTTTGCATGATCGGTATCAAGTCTTTGCCCACGCCAGACAAGTCTGCTAGCCAAGGAGCAAAGACATACAAGATTAAAGCAAAAACCAAACCTAGTCCCGTCATAAAGCCTAAAAAGCTCCGAATCAGGGCAAAGCTATGCTCTTCTTCTCGCATGGTATTATACTTGGCAACTTGCTTGGCCACTGCAACCGGAATCCCTGCTGTTGAAACCAGCAAGAACCAAGCATAGATATTGTAACCCATGGTAAAGAGACCATTGGCCGTAGCTGCATAAGACCCCATCCAGATGTACCAAGGGATAATGTAAATAGCCCCGAGTAGGCGACTGATAAAGTTACTAGCCGTTAGCCAAGCAGTCCCCCGTAACATCTGGGCCTGCTGGTGATTGTTTTCGTGCGACATAGATTCCTCATTCAATTTTGATAACTAGGAAAAACTCCTCATCTTCCATTATAAACTTTTCCTTGTTACTTGTAAATTTGCGACTTTCGGTTTACAATAGAAAGTATGATAAAAATTGAAACCGTATTAGATATATTAAAGAAAGATGGTCTCTTCCGCGAGATTATCGACCAAGGACACTACCACTACAACTACAGCAAAGTTGTTTTTGATAGCATCAGCTACGACAGCCGAAAAGTAACAGAAGACACTCTTTTTTTTGCAAAAGGCGCTGCCTTTAAAAAAGAATACCTTCTTTCTGCTATAACACAAGGTTTAGCTTGGTATATAGCTGAAAAGGACTACGAAGTCGGTATCCCTGTCATCATTGTGAACGATATAAAGAAAGCCATGAGTTTGATTGCCATGGAGTTCTATGGTAATCCACAGGAAAAACTCAAACTCCTTGCCTTTACTGGTACTAAGGGTAAGACAACAGCAGCCTATTTCGCCTATAACATCTTATCTCAAGGGCATCGACCTGCTATGTTGTCGACCATGAATACAACTCTTGATGGCAAGACTTTCTTTAAGTCAGCGTTGACAACCCCCGAGAGTATTGACCTCTTTGATATGATGCATCAAGCTGTGCAAAATGACCGTACCCACCTCATCATGGAGGTCTCCAGTCAGGCCTATCTGGTCAAACGTGTCTATGGTCTAACCTTTGATGTGGGAGTTTTCCTCAATATCAGCCCCGACCATATCGGCCCGATTGAACACCCTAGCTTTGAAGACTACTTCTACCACAAGCGTCTCTTGATGGAAAATAGCCGAGCAGTCATCATTAACAGTGACATGGACCACTTTTCTGTCTTGAAAGAACAAGTGGCAGATCAAGACCATGATTTCTACGGTAGCCAATCAAATAATCAAATCGAGAATTCCAAAGCCTTTAGCTTTTCAGCTACTGGTAAACTCGCTGGTGATTATGATATTCAACTGATTGGTCACTTCAACCAAGAAAATGCCGTTGCTGCTGGACTTGCTTGTCTCCGTCTCGGAGCTAGTCTTGAGGACATCAAAAAAGGAATTGCTGCAACTCGTGTTCCTGGTCGCATGGAAGTCCTCACTCAGAAAAATGGAGCCAAGGTCTTCATCGACTATGCCCACAATGGGGATAGTCTGAAAAAACTCATCAATGTTGTAGAAACTCATCAAACTGGAAAGATTGCTCTGGTCTTAGGTTCGACAGGAAATAAGGGAGAAAGTCGTCGTAAGGACTTTGGCCTCCTCCTCAATCAACATCCTGAGATTCAAGTCTTTTTGACTGCTGATGACCCCAATTATGAAGACCCGATGGCCATTGCAGATGAAATTAGTAGCTACATCAATCATCCTGTTGAAAAAATTGCGGATCGCCAAGAAGCCATCAAGGCAGCTATGGCTATCACAAATCAAGAATTAGATGCTGTCATTATTGCTGGTAAGGGAGCTGATTGCTACCAAATCGTCCAAGGAAAAAAAGAAGCCTATCCTGGAGATGCCGCCGTAGCAGAAAATTATTTATAAGAATAGAAAAAATCAAGGGAAAATGAAACCCTTGATTTTTTCTATTTTTATTTAAAAGCGTTTTTCAAACCTTCAACGGCACCTTCTACAGCACCTTTAGCATCTTCAACTACTTCTTTTGCCTTAGCAACTGTCTTTTCTACAGCGCCTTCTGCTTCAGTCTTGCTATCCCCAGTAACTTTACCAAATCCTTCTTTGACAGCGCCTGTTGCTTGTTCCAATTTGTTTTCAAGTGACATATGATTGTCTCCTTTAGTTTTATTCCGATATGTGTTATCGGTTACATTAGTATAAACTTATCGGTAGATAAAGTCAAACAATGTGCTCAGAAAAAGCAATCAGTCCAAGTAGAAAGTTAATCTTTCCTTATCAAAATCGACGGCCAACTCATACTTTCCATCTTCATTTTGAACAATATAGCCTAGAACGACTAAACTGTCTACAAAGATATCACGGCGTTTCTGCATCAGTTGATCTTTTTTGAGAAATTTGATCAAAAAAGTCGTCATATATTTGAGAGCATAATCAGGATTAACATCTCCCAAAATAGCATAAAGTTCTTGTTGTTTTTCTGTCAAAGGATACTGATGTTTGACCTTGTAGAAATAATTAGACAGGGTCATTTTTGATCTCGCAAAGTCCGTCTTTTCAACTAAAATAGCAGCATTGGTTTGATTTCGTAATTCTGTCTCAAAAGTCTGCTCCAACAAAGCTTGATAGACCGGACTATCTTCGCTGACAAAAATCTCTTGATCCAGTTCGAGACTATCGAGTGATTCAAGCATAGGAAGATTAAGGTAATAGCGCTTATTTTCTCGTAGAATCAAGCCTGCCTTTATATACTCTTCCATGAGTTTGTCAACTGCTACATCTGGAAATTGAGCCTTGATTTCCCGTAGAATCACATCATCATGCTGGTCCAGATAGCGGATCAATTCTCCAAAAAATGGCTGTCTCGTCAAACGAGATGGATTAAAAATCTGAATCATGAAGATTCCTTTCTTTACATTCTAACAGAGGCGATGCTGCCAATTGATTGGGATTGGTCCCAGCTTGGTTCAGAGGAACAGGCAAACCTAGTTCTCTATAATACTCTCTCCAAAAATCACTAATCTCCTGCTCCCCATCTCCAAATTTCATAGGTATGGTCTCAAAAATCGGTAGGATTTCTGCCATGTACTGGGAACAGTAAAAACCTTCTCCATCTGGATAGAAAGAAGCATTATAAGGAGCTCCCAGATGTTTGCTAGCTTTTTCCTTCACAGACTGGATATCCATTTCTGGGTAAACATAGAGGTCGTATAAGTGATTGGACTCAAAGAAGTCTGCTGGTTCCTGACAGATAACACCCGCCTTTCCACTAGCATGATAAATCATCCCATCCAAATAAATGGCAACATGGTTATAGTTGCCTGTGGAAGTCTGGATAGCCTGTCCCATGTCCGACTCATCTCTCACAAAAATCATACTCTTCGAAAATCAAATTCAAACCACGTCAGCGTCGCCTTACCGTACTCAAGTACAGC
>NZ_JVLI01000081.1:0-413 GCF_001072315.1 Streptococcus pseudopneumoniae
TCATCAAACGATTTAGATTGCTGTAGCAAAAAATAAAGACGTTGTTTCAATTCAAACTTATGAACTGCACCCCAAAAGTTAGACAGAAAAAATCTAACTTTTGGGGTGTTTTTATTATGTGACTATTAGTCCGTCTCGCTCCGTTAGGTGCGAGACAAAAAAACCACCCACTATGCGGGTGCGCGTCGAAGGTTATACCAAAAAACTCCGAACGCGATACAATAAAGGCGTTCAAGCCAATTGTAAAGCGAAAGGAGAAAAATATGGCACAAAAGGCTCATAAGTTTATCGCATACAAAGTGGCACTGTTCTATCACATTGTGTTCACCCCTAAGTATAGAGGAAAAGTCATCTATAATCAATATCGAAGTAGTTTAGGCGAAATATTTCATCGCTTGTGTAGTTATAAAGGA
>NZ_JVLI01000082.1:0-266 GCF_001072315.1 Streptococcus pseudopneumoniae
TTAAGTTGCTTTCGTGAATGCCAAAATCAGCCGCAATTTGTTCATAAGTGCGGTATTCTCGCACATATTGAAGAGTGGCCATAAGAAGGTCTTCTAAGCTTAATTTAGGTTTTCGTCCCCCTTTTGCGTGTTTAAGTTGATAAGCTGTTTTTAATACAGCTAACATCTCTTCAAAAGTAGTACGCTGAACACCAACAAGGCGCTTATACTCTTCGAAAATCTCTTCAAACCACGTCAGCGTCGCCTTACCGTACTCAAGTACAGCT
>NZ_JVLI01000009.1:0-84006 GCF_001072315.1 Streptococcus pseudopneumoniae
CAGTGCTTTGAGCAACCTGCGGCTAGCTTCCTAGTTTGCTCTTTGATTTTCATTGAGTATAAAGATCTATCCATTTGGGTAGGTCTTTTTCATACCAAAAAAGCCAAATCCGCTTGGATTTGGCTTGGTTATCATTAGCTATTAGATTGTATTGGCTGCCCAGACACTTACCGAAGTAGCTGAGACTGGGAATTGTCCATAACCTTTCTCATCGATTGTAACTTGACCTTGGTGGTTTTCAAGTAAATCTACAAAGGTTTGGTTAGCCCATTCTTGGCCGACAAACATAGACTTGCTGTTTTCTTGGTTGTTTGAAATCAGGACTGCGATTGGGGATTGATTTTCAGCACCTGAACGTACCCAACCGATACAGTTAGCATGGTCAAAGTAGTCATTTTGTTCTCCATAGGCCAAATCTTTTCGGATTGCTAGGAGGCGGTCAAGGACTTCTTTGAAATCTTGTTGAGCATATTGCCCTGAAATCCCATAGTAGTCGCCGTAAAAGACACATGGCAGTCCATTTTGGCGTAACAGAATGAGGGCATAGGCTGCTGGTTTGAACCATTCTTCAACGGTAGACTCAAGAGCCTGACCTCGTTGGGTATCGTGGTTGTCGACAAAGGTAACAGCCTTGTCAGGTTTGAGTTCAACCAAGCTATCTGTGAAAATGCCACGAAGGTTATAGTTGGAACCTGCTCGGCTAGCATCAAATAGATTCTGGTGGAGACGAACATCGACAAGGTCAAAGCGTTCTTCTGTTTTTTCAAGATAGTCCAGATTGGCTTCCTTGTCTGGGTTCCAAAATTCACCGAACACATAGAAATCTTGACCATATTTTTCCTTCATATCACGGATGAAATTACGCATAAAGAAAGAGTCAATATGCTTGACGGCATCCAAGCGGAAACCAGCAATACCAGTCGTTTCCATGAACCAGTCAGCCCAGTCATAGATATTTTGGATGACTTCAGGATGTTTAAAGTCTAGGTCGGCATACATGAGGTAGTCGTAGTTACCGTTTTCGTTATCGACCAATTCCTCGTTGGCCCAGCCCTTGTTGTCTCCTTGAATCAGATAAATCCCAGACTTACGGCGTTTTGCATCGTAGTCTGTACCTGTGAAGTGGTACCAGTGCCAGTGGAAGTCATTGTAGGTATCTTGGCGACCATCGAATGTAAAACTAGTCCAGCCATTGATGGTGAAAGGTTCTCCGAGTTCAACTGTACGGTCTACAGGATCCACTTCGATAACCTGAAAGGCTTCCATGTGATCAGCAGCAGCCTTGTGGTTGAGCACCACATCGGCCATAGGTTGAATTCCCTGTGCTTTTAGAGCTTGAATGGCTTGAAGATAGTCTTCTTTGAAACCATACTTGGTGCGGACAGTTCCTTTTTGGTTAAACTCGCCTAGGTCAAATAAGTCATAGACACCATAGCCGACATCTTTTTCATTGGTAGCCTTAAAAGCTGGTGGCATCCAGACGTGGCTAAACCCCAGATCAGCTAGGTGTGGAGCATCTTCAGCCAGACGCGTCCAGTGCTGACCATCGTGGGGCAGATACCATTCAAAGTATTGCATGAGTGTTTGATTTTGCATGATGTTTCCTCTTACTTGTCAATCTTGTTCTTTATTCTATCATAAAGTATTGGTTAGCGCCAACGTTTGCATAAGATAGAAGGAAACTATTTTAACTACTTAAAATAAAGTATTGATTTTTTTGTATCAAAGTGCTAGTATAATAGTATGTAATATAGATAAAGATAGGAGTCATCCCATGATTGAATTTCAAAATGTTAGTAAGTTGTATGGTGATAAAGAGGCTTTGAGCAATCTCAATTTGCAGATTGAAAATGGGGAGATTATGGGCTTGATTGGCCATAATGGGGCTGGAAAATCGACCACCATAAAATCCCTAGTCAGTATCATTTCGCCCAGCAGTGGTCGTATTTTGGTAGACGGTCAGGATTTATCGGAAAATCGCTTGGCTATTAAACGAAAGATTGGCTACGTAGCAGACTCGCCTGACTTATTTTTACGCTTAACGGCCAATGAATTTTGGGAATTGATCGCCTCATCCTATGATCTGAGCAGCTCTGACTTGGAGGCTAGTCTAGCTAGGCTATTGAACGTTTTTGATTTTGCTGAAAACCGCTATCAGGTTATTGAGACCCTTTCTCACGGAATGCGTCAGAAAGTTTTTGTCATCGGGGCGCTCTTGTCTGATCCTGATATTTGGGTTTTAGATGAACCCTTGACTGGTTTGGATCCCCAGGCTGCCTTTGATTTGAAGCAAATGATGAAGGAACATGCACAAAAGGGCAAGACAGTCTTGTTTTCAACCCATGTCCTAGAGGTGGCAGAGCAAGTCTGTGATCGGATTGCCATTTTGAAAAAGGGGCATTTGATCTATTGTGGTAGCGTAGAAGACTTGAGGAAAGACCATCCAGATCAGTCTTTGGAAAGTATCTACCTTAGCCTTGCTGGTAGAAAAGAGGAGGTTTCAGATGCGTCTCAAGGTCATTAAAAAATTAGTTGATATCAATATCCTCTATTCATCTCAAGAAGCTAATCTGGCTAACCTACGAAAGAAGCAAGCTAAAAATCCTGGGAAAAAAGTAAATGTTTCCGCTAGAGTCCTAAGTTCTTACATTTTTTCCAGTCTCTTGATGCTCATCATGTTTATAAATATAGCCTTTCGTTTTCCTTTTGAGGAAATACCAAGTTTTTTTAGTAGCATGGTTGCTATTTTACTGGTGCTTGCCTTTTCAACTTCTTTCACTGCATTTTACAATGTCTTTTATGAGAGTAAGGATTTGGTATCGTATAGGCCCTATGCCTTTAAAGAATCAGAGATTATAATTGCTAAAGGACTGTCTGTTCTCTTGCCAGCTCTAGCTGGAATTGTACCAATCCTAGCTTATTTTCTAGTCCTCTATATTAGGCTAGCTCCTTCTCTTTGGCTGGGCTTGCCTTTGATGCTGCTGTCCTTGGCCTTATTATTTGTCTCTGTTACTTTAGTGATGGTAGTGGCAGTACATTTCTTGGCTCAGACTACGGTCTTCAGAAAGTATCAGTCTATTTTTTCGAATGTGATGATTGGGATAGGGGTTCTCATACCTTTAATATTTGTCCTCTTTCTACAGTCGACTTTTGGAAGTATTGTTGACAAAGTTAGAGACATTCCATTTCTCCTTTATCCTATTCATATCTTTTACAAAATAGCAGTGGCTCCTTTTTCGACGGAAGCCATCCTGGGTCTGCTCGCTTGGATAGCTTTAACTGTTTTCTTGCTTTACCTGACCAAAAAGAAGGTTTTTCCTCATTTTTATGACGTGATTCTGCTTAACAGTGAGGAGAAGGTCAAGAAAGAACGTCGCAATAAGGAGAGAATTTCAACTACTAATAAAAAGGGCTTTTTCCGTATGGTTTTACGCTACCACCTCACCCTCTTGGGACAGGGAACTGGCGTAATTACAGTACTTTTTACAAGTGCCTTTCTTCCTTATCTCATGATGATCGGTCTGATTTCCAAAATTCGAGATTCTCAGATAGTTCCAGACATTCATCCTCCATACTGGTTACCCTTGTTTTTTATAGCTCTCTTTATAGCAGTTGTCAATAACAATATCACCAGTCTGCATTCAATTGCCTTGTCCTTGGAGAGAGAAAATGTTGATTTTCTGAAGAGTTTACCCTTTGACTTTGCTCGTTATGTGAAAGTGAAATTTTGGATTATATTTGCTGTCCAGTCCTTTTTACCAGTTCTGACTTTACTTGGCCTTTCTCTATATCTAGGCTTGCCCATCCTTTCGATGATTTACCTTCTTGTGGCATGGTTCCTTGCCAGTGTCATCCTTTCTTGCCACCATTACTTTAAGGACGTGAAAAATCTGTCAACCAATTGGAGTAGCATTACTGACCTAGTGAATCGTTCAAATCGTATAGTAGCAATAGTTTTACTGTTTATTTATATTGCAATCCTGATGGCCCTTGTAATTGGGAGCTTATTCTTGGTTCGGTCTCTCTCCCCTATCCTTGCCATTAGCTTGGGAGTAGGATCTCTTATCCTCTTGCTTGGTCTTGCTATTGTTGGCTATCATTACTACCTGTCACGCATATTGACAGAAATAGAAAAAAGATGAGCTAGTTGGTCGCTTACTTGATAAATTTTATAAAAAGAAATGAGGCTGAGCAAAAAATCACTTCTAAGTAGCAAAAAAACGAGCATTTCCGTAGTTGGATATACTCGTTTTTCTATGCCATTTTTCTTATCATAAGAACAAAACGACTAGAAATTTATAACAATGTATAAATCCTACAGCATCAATTGTTTAAATTTTGGACTAGATTTTATCTAAGATGTTTTGAAGATTAATGGAGCTTGAGATGTTTGCTATTTATGGATAGTGTACAAAGTAAATTGTTACTGGCGAGCTCTCTCATGCTTCTGGGATTGCCTTTCATCTAGTTATTCTTATAAAAATCCGTTTTATACTCAATGAAAAACAAAGAGCAAACTAGGAAGCTAGCCTCATGTTGCTCAAAACACCGCTTTGAGGTTGCAGATAAAGCTGACGTGGTTTGAAGAGTATTAGACTAATTTCCACTTTGGTGAGTCAAGTGGAAGTTACTGAAATAATTCCTATTTGTAAAACTCTGATAAGTCTTGGCTGATTTTGGAGAAATGTGGTATAATTTTTCTTATGAAAAAGATTATCATTACAGCAACTGCTGAAAGTATTGAACAAGTTGAACAACTGCTCGAAGCTGGCGTAGACCGTATCTATGTCGGTGAGAAAGATTTTGGCCTTCGTCTGCCAACAACCTTTAGTCATGACCAATTGCGTGAAATCGCTAAGCTGGTTCATGATGCTGATAAGGAATTGATTGTTGCAGTCAATGCCCTCATGCACCAAGATATGATGGATCGTATCAAGCCTTTCTTAGACTTTTTGGAAGAAATCAAGACAGACTACATTACGATTGGGGATGCAGGTGTCTTTTATGTGGTCAATCGCGATGGTTATTCCTTTAAGACCATCTACGATGCTTCAACTATGGTGACAAGTAGTCGCCAGATTAACTTCTGGGGACAAAAGGCTGGTGCTTCTGAGGCTGTTTTGGCGCGTGAAATTCCATCAGCTGAACTTTTCAAAATGCCAGAGATTTTGGAAATTCCTGCCGAAGTTTTGGTTTACGGTGCCAGCGTCATCCATCATTCTAAACGTCCGCTCTTGCAAAACTACTATAACTTTACGCATATTGATGATGAAAAGACTCGCAAGCGTGACCTCTTCTTGGCTGAGCCAAGTGACCCAGAGAGCCACTATTCTATTTTTGAAGACAATCATGGTACCCACATCTTTGCCAACAATGACCTTGATTTGATGACCAAATTAACAGAATTGGTGGAGCATGGTTTTACTCACTGGAAACTAGAAGGGCTCTACACTCCTGGTCAGAACTTTGTTGAGATTGCAAAACTCTTTATCCAAGCGCGTAGCTTGATTCAAGAGGGCAACTTTAGCCATGACCAAGCCTTCTTGCTGGATGAAGAAGTGCGCAAGTTACATCCTAAAAACCGTTTCCTTGATACAGGATTTTATGATTACGATCCTGACATGGTTAAATAAAGTAAATGATTCGTTGAGAGAAGGAAGATGCAAATATTTCTTCTCTCAATTTTTCTTATTCTCCAATATTTTCAAAAAATCAGCAGACTAGGATGCTCTATTTGCTGGGATTTTTAAGAAAAGTGACCTTCTTGAGTTTGAAACTAATCACATGTTTGCAGGTGCCAAATGGCTCTTTTTTTGGTATAATTTTTTATAATGAAAACGATTGGTAATCGCTATGTTGTGGTGGATTTAGAGGCAACTAGCACAGGTAGTAAGGCTAAAATTATCCAAGTGGGAATTGTCGTGATTGAGGACGGAAAAATCGTCGATCACTATACGACGGATGTCAATCCACACGAACCTTTGGATGCTCATATTAAAGAATTGACAGGGCTAACTGACCAACGTCTGGCGCAAGCACCTGATTTTTCGCAAGTTGCCAGAAAAATCTTTGACTTGGTGGAGGCTGGGATTTTTGTAGCCCATAATGTTCAGTTTGATGCCAATCTTTTGGCGGAAAATTTATTTTTTGAAGGCTATGAACTAAGAAATCCTCGTGTTGACACGGTCGAATTGTCTCAGGTCTTTTTCCCTGAACTGGAAAAATATAGTTTGCCTATTTTGTGTCGAGAATTAGGAATTCCTCTTAAACACGCTCACACAGCCCTTTCAGATGCCCAAGCTACTGCGGAATTACTCTTATTTCTACGGGAAAAGATGGCCCAACTTCCTAAAGGACTCTTGGAACGCTTACTGGAAATGGCTGACGCCCTCCTATATGAGTCCTACTTGGTTATTGAGGAAATTTATCGCAACCAATCTATCCTGACTTCTCCAGACTTGGTCGAAGTTCAAGGACTGTATTTCAAGAAAATTGCAGCTCCCCTGGAGTCACGAAAACTATCCCAAGATTTTTCTAAGAATATTTCTCTGTTGAATCTTGAAGTGAGGGAGGAGCAAGAAAATTTTGCTAAAGAGGTTAGCTTTCTATTGAAAGATGAGCCTGTCTCATTAATTCAAGCTCCGACTGGGATTGGGAAAACTTATGGCTATCTCTTACCCGCTTTGTCTCAAGCCAAAGAGCGTCAAATTGTTCTTAGCGTTCCGACAAAGATTCTTCAAAATCAAATCATGGAAGAAGAAGGTAAACGTCTCAAGGAAGTGTTCCATATAGATATTCATAGTTTAAAGGGACCACACAATTATCTGAAGTTGGATGCCTTTTATCGTTCCTTGCAGGAAAATGATGAAAATCGCTTATTTAGACGCTTTAAAATGCAACTCTTGGTCTGGCTGACAGAGACAGAAACGGGGGATTTGGATGAGATTGGTCAACTCTACCGTTACCAACATTTTCTGACAGATCTTCGTCATGACGGGAATTTATCATCTCAAAGCTTATTTGTGACGGAAGATTTTTGGAAACGTAGTCAGGAAAGAGCAGAGACTTGCAAGCTTTTAGTGACCAATCATGCCTATCTTGTAACTAGACTTGAAGATAATCCTGAATTTGTTAGTGACCGTTTATTGATTATTGATGAAGTCCAAAAAGTTTTGTTGACTCTAGAAAATCTGCTTCAAGAGACCTACGATATCCAGTCTATTGTCGATTTGATTGATAAGGCTTTACTGGAGGAGCAAAATAAGGTCCAACAACGAATACTAGAAAGCATTCGCTTTGAGTGTCTTTACTTGATCGAACAATTTCAGTCTGGAAAATCTAAGAAAAATATCTTAGATTCTCTTGCCAATCTCCACCAGTATTTTTCAGAATTAGAAGTAGAAGGCTTTGAGGAGTTGGTTCGCTATTTTACGGCTGAAGGTGATTACTGGCTTGAAGCAACTGAAACGAGTCAAAAGAAAATTCAGATTTCTTCTACGAAATCAGGCCGTATTCTTCTATCTTCCTTAGTGCCTGATTCATGTCAAGTCTTGGGAGTGTCGGCCACTCTTGAGATTAGTCAAAGAGTTTCTTTGGCAGACCTGTTAGGCTATCCCGAAGCTAAATTTGTTAAGATTGAAGCTTGTAAAACACAGGATCAAGAAGTGGTCTTGGTCAAAGATTTTCCCCTGGTAACAGAAACCTCCTTAGAAGTCTACGCCAAAGAGGTAGCTGATTTGCTGGTGGATGTTCAAGATTTCCAGCAACCGATTTTGGTTCTCTTTACTGCTAAAGACATGCTTCTAGCAGTATCGGATTTACTTCCAGTTAGCCATCTGGCACAGTATAAAAATGGCGATGTTCATCAACTGAAGAAACGCTTTGAAAAAGGAGAACAACAAATCTTGCTTGGTGCCGCAAGTTTCTGGGAGGGAGTTGACTTTTCAAGTCATCCTTTTGTGATTCAAGTTGTACCAAGACTTCCTTTCCAAAATCCCCAAGAACCCTTGACGAAAAAGATCAATCAGGAACTGAATCAAGAAGGAAAAAATGCCTTTTATGATTATCAGTTGCCAATGGCCATTATTCGTTTAAAACAAGCTTTGGGAAGAAGTATGAGACGCGAACACCAACGTTCCTTAACTCTTATTTTGGATAGGAGAATTGTCGGAAAGCGATATGGCAAACAGATAGTAGCATCTCTAGCAAAAGAAGCGACTGTTAAAACCGTATCTCGATCCGAAGTTGATGAGGCTGTTGATAAATTTTTAAATGAACTTTGATAAATAGTATTGTATGAAAGTATAAGGTTAGTGTATATGAAACGTTCTCTCGACTCTAGAGTCGATTATAGTTTGCTCTTGCCAGTATTTTTTCTACTGGTTATTGGCGTGGTGGCTATCTATATAGCTATTAGTCATGATTATCCAAATAATATTTTGCCCATTTTAGGGCAGCAGGTTGCCTGGATCGCCTTGGGGCTTGTGATTGGTTTTGTGGTCATGCTCTTTAATACAGAATTTCTTTGGAAGGTGACCCCTTTTCTATATATTTTAGGTTTGGGACTTATGGTCTTGCCGATCGTCTTTTATAATCCAAGCCTAGTTGCATCAACGGGTGCCAAAAACTGGGTATCAATAAATGGAATTACCCTATTCCAACCGTCAGAATTTATGAAGATATCCTATATTCTCATGTTGGCTCGTGTGATTGTTCAATTTACAAAGAAACATAAGGAATGGAGACGCACAGTTCCGCTGGACTTTTTATTAATTTTTTGGATGATTGTCTTTACCATTCCAGTCCTAGTTCTTTTGGCACTTCAAAGTGACTTAGGGACGGCTTTGGTTTTTGTAGCCATTTTCTCAGGAATCGTTTTATTATCGGGGGTTTCTTGGAAAATTATTATCCCAGTATTTGTGACTGCTGTATCAGGAGTTGCTGGATTCTTAGCCATTTTTATCAGTAAGGGTGGTCGTGCTTTTCTCCATCAATTGGGGATGCCGACCTACCAAATCAATCGTATCTTGGCTTGGCTCAATCCATTCGACTTTGCCCAAACAACCACTTACCAACAGGCTCAAGGGCAGATTGCCATTGGGAGCGGTGGCTTATTTGGTCAAGGTTTTAATGCTTCGAATCTGCTTATTCCAGTTCGTGAGTCGGATATGATTTTCACGGTGATTGCAGAAGATTTTGGCTTTATTGGCTCTGTCCTTGTTATCGCCCTTTATCTCATGCTGATTTACCGTATGTTGAAGATTACTCTTAAATCAAATAACCAGTTCTACACCTATATTTCCACAGGTTTGATTATGATGTTGCTCTTCCATATCTTTGAGAATATCGGTGCTGTGACGGGCTTGCTTCCTTTGACTGGGATTCCCTTGCCTTTTATTTCGCAAGGAGGATCGGCTATTATCAGTAATTTGATCGGTGTTGGCTTGCTTTTATCGATGAGTTATCAAACCAATCTAGCTGAAGAAAAGAGTGGAAAAGTCCGATTCAAGCGAAAAAAGGTTGTATTAAAACGAATCAAATAAGGAGAAAATCATGGTTAAAGTAGCCGTTATGTTAGCTCAGGGCTTTGAAGAAATTGAAGCTTTGACAGTTGTGGATGTTTTGCGTCGTGCCAATATCACTTGTGATATGGTTGGTTTTGAAGAGCAAGTGATAGGTTCGCACGCAATCCAAGTAAGAGCAGATCGTGTCTTTGAGGGTGATTTATCCGACTATGACATGATTGTTCTTCCTGGAGGGATGTCTGGTTCTGCACATTTACGTGATAATCAGGCCTTGATTCAAGAATTGCAAAATTTTGAACAAAAAGGGAAGAAACTGGCGGCCATTTGTGCAGCGCCAATTGCCCTCAATCAAGCAGGAGTATTGAAAAACAAGAAGTTTACTTGCTATGATGGCGTTCAAGAGCAAATCCTTGATGGTCACTACGTCAAGGAAACAGTAGTGGTAGATGGTCATTTGACAACCAGTCGAGGTCCCTCGACAGCCCTTGCCTTTGCCTATGAGTTGGTGGAGCAACTAGGCGGAGATGCAGAGAGTTTACGAACAGGAATGCTCTATCGAGATGTCTTTTGTAAAAATCAGTAAAACGGGAGTCAAACTCTCGTTTTTTATGTGGAAAACTCAGGGAAATCATCGCTTTTTTCATAAAAAAATGCTATAATGAAGGGTATGAAATATCACGATTATATCTGGGATTTAGGTGGAACTTTACTGGATAATTATGAAACTTCAACAGCTGCATTTGTTGAAACATTGGCGCTGTATGGTATCACACAAGACCATGACAGTGTCTATCAAGCTTTAAAGGTTTCTACTGATTTTGCGATTGAGACATTCGCTCCCAACTTAGAGAATTTTTTAGAAAAGTACAAGGAAAATGAAGCCAGAGAGCTAGAACATCCGATTTTATTTGAAGGAGTTTCTGACTTATTGGAAGACATTTCAAAACAAGGTGGGCGTCATTTCTTGGTTTCTCACAGAAATGATCAGGTCTTGGAAATTTTAGAAAAAACTTCTATAGCAACCTATTTTACGGAAGTAGTGACTTCTAGTTCAGGTTTTAAGAGAAAGCCAAATCCTGAGTCCATGATTTATTTAAGAGAAAAGTATCAAATTAGTTCAGGCCTTGTCATTGGTGATCGGTCGATTGATGTCGAAGCCGGGCAAGCTGCTGGACTAGCTACCCACTTGTTTACCAGTATCGTGAATTTAAGACAAGTATTAGACATGTAAGAAAAAGGAATAAGATGACAGAAGAAATCAAAAATCTGCAGGCACAGGATTATGATGCCAGTCAAATTCAAGTTTTAGAGGGCTTAGAGGCTGTCCGTATGCGTCCAGGGATGTATATCGGGTCAACCTCAAAAGAAGGCCTTCACCATCTAGTATGGGAAATCGTTGATAACTCAATTGATGAGGCCTTGGCAGGATTTGCCAGCCATATTCAAGTCTTTATTGAGCCAGATAATTCAATCACTGTTGTCGATGATGGGCGTGGTATCCCAGTCGATATTCAGGAAAAAACAGGCCGACCTGCCGTTGAGACAGTCTTTACGGTTCTTCATGCTGGAGGAAAATTCGGCGGTGGCGGCTATAAGGTCTCAGGTGGTCTTCACGGAGTGGGGTCGTCAGTAGTTAACGCCCTTTCCACTCAATTAGATGTTCATGTCCACAAAAACGGTAAGATTCATTACCAAGAATACCGTCGTGGTCATGTTGTCGCAGACCTTGAGGTGGTTGGGGATACAGATAGAACTGGAACAACGGTTCACTTCACACCAGACCCAGAAATCTTCACTGAAACAACAACCTTTGATTTTGATAAATTAAATAAACGGATTCAAGAGTTAGCCTTTCTAAATCGCGGTCTTCAAATCTCCATCACAGATAAGCGCCAAGGTTTGGAACAAACCAAGCATTACCATTACGAAGGTGGGATTGCTAGTTACGTTGAATATATCAATGAGAACAAGGATGTTATCTTTGAGACACCTATCTACACAGATGGTGAGATGGATGATATCACAGTTGAAGTAGCCATGCAGTACACAACGGGTTACCATGAAAATGTCATGAGTTTCGCCAATAATATTCATACCCATGAAGGTGGAACGCATGAACAAGGTTTCCGTACCGCCTTGACACGTGTTATCAATGATTATGCTCGTAAGAATAAGTTACTAAAAGACAATGAAGACAACCTGACAGGGGAAGATGTTCGCGAAGGATTAACTGCAGTTATCTCGGTTAAACACCCAAATCCACAGTTTGAAGGACAAACTAAGACTAAGTTGGGAAATAGCGAAGTCGTCAAGATTACCAATCGCCTCTTCAGTGATGCCTTCTCCGATTTCCTCATGGAAAATCCACAGATTGCCAAGCGTATCGTGGAAAAAGGGATTTTAGCTGCTAAGGCTCGTGTGGCTGCCAAGCGTGCGCGTGAAGTCACTCGTAAAAAATCTGGTTTGGAAATTTCCAACCTTCCAGGGAAACTAGCAGACTGTTCTTCTAACAATCCTGCTGAAACAGAACTCTTCATCGTCGAAGGAGATTCAGCTGGAGGGTCAGCCAAATCAGGTCGTAACCGTGAATTTCAGGCAATTCTTCCAATTCGTGGTAAGATTTTGAACGTTGAAAAAGCAAGCATGGATAAAATTCTTGCCAACGAAGAAATTCGAAGTCTTTTTACAGCTATGGGAACAGGATTTGGAGCAGAATTTGATGTTTCAAAAGCTCGGTACCAAAAACTCGTTTTGATGACCGATGCCGATGTCGATGGAGCTCATATTCGTACCCTTCTTTTAACCTTGATTTATCGTTATATGAAACCAATCCTAGAAGCTGGTTATGTTTATATTGCCCAACCACCAATCTACGGTGTTAAGGTTGGAAGTGAAATTAAAGAATATATCCAGCCAGGTGCAGATCAGGAAATCAAACTCCAAGAAGCTTTAGCCCGTTATAGTGAAGGTCGAACCAAACCGACCATTCAGCGTTATAAAGGTTTGGGTGAAATGGACGATCATCAGTTATGGGAAACAACCATGGATCCCGAACATCGCTTGATGGCCAGAGTTTCTGTGGATGATGCTGCAGAAGCAGATAAAATCTTTGATATGTTGATGGGGGATAGAGTAGAACCTCGTCGTGAGTTTATCGAAGAAAATGCTGTCTATAGTACACTTGATGTCTAAAAAACGGGAGAAGTAGTTCCCTTGGTCTAAAAAATATGATATAATCATTACGATTGTTTCAAGTAAAAAAGGAGTTTAATATGTCTGCTAGACTAGTAATTTATTTAATAATTGCAGTTGCAGTTTTATTGGTCATTGCCTATGCTATCGCAATCTATGTTAGGAAGCGCAATGAAAGTAAATTAGCAATTTTAGAAGAGAAAAAAGAAGAGCTGTATAATCTTCCAGTTAATGATGAAGTTGAAGCTGTAAAAAACATGCACTTGATTGGACAAAGCCAGGTGACTTTCCGTGAATGGAACCAAAAATGGGTTGACCTATCTCTTAACTCTTTTGCAGATATCGAAAATAATCTTTTCGAGGCAGAAGGTTATAACAACTCATTCCGTTTTTTCAAAGCTAGTCATCAAATTGATCAAATCGAGAGCCAAATTACCTTGATTGAAGAAGATATTGCAGCAATTCGCAATGCCTTGGCAGATTTGGAGAAACAAGAGTCTAAAAATAGTGGACGTGTTCTTCATACCTTGGACTTGTTTGAAGAGTTGCAACATCGAGTTGCTGATCATTCTGAAGAATATGGGCAAGGTTTGTCTGAAATTGAAAAACAATTGGAAAATATCCAATCAGAGTTTTCTCAGTTTGTAACTTTAAATTCGTCTGGTGACCCAGTAGAAGCTGCTGTGATTTTGGATAATGCTGAAAATCATATCTTGGCTTTGACACATATTGTTGATCGTATACCAGCAGTTGTAACAACATTATCTAAAGAGCTACCAGATCAACTAGAAGATTTAGAAGATGGTTACCGTAAGCTTTTAGATGCTAACTATCATTTTGCTGAGACAGATATTGAAGCGCGTTTCCAATTGCTTTATGAAGCTCTCAAGAAAAATCATGAGAATATTGCGCAACTAGAATTGGATAATGCAGAGTATGAAAATACTCAAATCCAAGAAGAGATTAATGCACTTTATGATATCTTTACAAGAGAAATTGCGGCACAGAAAGTAGTAGAAGGTTTAGTAGCAACACTTCCTACTTATCTTCAACACATGAAGGAAAATAATGCTTTATTGATAGAAGACATTGAGCGTTTGAGTAAAAGTTATTTACTTTCTGAATCGGATGCAAGTCATGTTCGTCGTTTACAGGGTGAATTAGAAAACTTTGAGACTGCTATTATTGAGGCAACTTCAAATCAAGATGAACCAACTCAAGCATATTCAATTCTTGAAGAAAATCTTGAATCTTTACAGGAAAATCTTAAAGAGATTGAAGATGAACAGATTTCAGTTAGTGAGCGTCTTGCACGAATTGAGAAAGATGATATCAATGCACGTCAAAAGGCAAATGTATATGTTAATCGTCTCCATACAATCAAGAGATATATGGAAAAACGGAACTTACCTGGTATTCCACAAACTTTCTTGAAGTTATTCTTTACAGCAAGTAATAATACGGAAGATCTAATGGCTGAATTAGAGCAAAAATTGGTCAATATAGAATCAGTTAACCGTATTCTTGAAATTGCAACGAATGATATGGAAGCTTTAGAGACGGAAACTTATAATATTGTACAATATGCAACTTTGACAGAACAATTATTACAGTATTCTAACCGTTACCGCTCATTTGATGAACGCATTCAAGAAGCATTTAACGAAGCTTTAGATATTTTTGAAAAAGAATTTGATTATCACGCTTCATTTGACAAGATTTCTCAAGCATTGGAAGTGGCAGAGCCTGGTGTAACAAACCGCTTTGTTACCTCATATGAGAAAACACGTGAAACGATTCGTTTTTAATAAAAGAAAAAGATTTGATTATGTGAGAAGCAGAATCAAATCTTTTTCTATAGTAGTATCGTGAGCAAAAGGATTCAAAATTATAAAAACGCATAATAGCGGGTGTAGAACTCTTGCTACTATGCGTTTTATTATGGAAAGACTTATTGGACTTTCGCTCAAGTCGAGTTTTTACTCAATTTCCTTACTTGATTGGGATTGAAATTCCAATCAATTTCTCTGAGTAGAGTGTCTTGATATTGGCTTCATCAATAGAGTCCTTATCAATTTTACGTTTCAAGAAAAATTCTTGAATGGTTTCGATTTCAGGCTCACGAATAGCACGGTGTTTGTTTGAGATGAGGATTTCATAGTGAAGCGGAGCTTGGGTAAAAATAACATCAGTATTTCCTGCTGAGTAAACCTCAACAAGGGTTGCATCTGTACTTTCTAGCTGGCTTTTTACAAGTTGCGAGTGTGAGTTTGTCGTATTGATAAGCTTCATAACATTTCCTCCGATTTTCTAATTCTATTATAGCACTTTTTGAATAAAGTCGCTTGATTTATACTCAATGAAAATCAAAGAGCAAACTAGGAAGCTAGCCGCAGGTTGCTCAAAACACAGTTTTGAGGTTGTAGATAAGACTGACGAAGTCAGTGACCATATCTACGGTAAGGCGACGCTGACGTAGTTTGAAGAGATTTTCGAAGAGTATTAGCCAATCTTATGCTGTTTTTTCCAAGATTGAATAGCCCATTTATGGCTACCACGTTTGAGGTTCTCAATAGCCTCGTCAATAGGGAACCAGGCAATATGATTAAAGTCTTCTAGTGGTTTTTGAACTTCCTTGAAAGAAGTCGCTTCATAGAGGTAGGCAGGATTGTAGTAGTAGGTATCACGGTGACGAGAGTAGAAATATTCGTCAGCTTGTCCGTAATAAGTACCAATTTCAGCTGTGAAACCAAGCTCTTCAATCAATTCACGCTTTAGGGCTTCCTGATGATTTTCACCTGATTCAATTTCGCCACCTGGTAAGAACCAAGCACCATTAGGAGCTTGAACTAAAACTATTTGTTTTTGTTCAGCGTCAGGGATAACTGCATACACTCCATAGCGTGTAACATAGTCTGTATTTGCTTTTTTTTCTCCGAAAGTTGGGTTTGCCATTGCATTTTCCTCATTATCTATTATCTTTATTATTATCTTAATGGACAAAGGGCAAGCTGTCAAGAAATTACAGTTATTTTAGTAAAAAAGAAGCAGAAAAATTTCATTTTCTACTCCTTTTCTATAGGATTTATACTTCTTTTTCAGAAGTTTTTACTTCAGCTTTTTTGGCAGATTTGATTTGAATCTTGCCTTTGCTGGTCATAACTGCCTTGAGGTCTTTTTCGCTTGGATTTTCAAGGTAGTAGTCAGTGATTGCGTCTTCAATATAGTCTTGAATAGTGCGGCGAAGTGGGCGTGCTCCCATTTTTGGATCATAACCGAGGTCAACCAACTTTTCCTTGACCTTGTCAGTTACATCCAAATGAATGTTATTGCTAGAGAGGCGCTTGTTAACATCTGCTAGCATGAGCTCGACAATCTGAAGGAGGTTATCCTTGCTGAGAGCCTTAAATTCGATAATACCATCAAAACGGTTCATAAACTCTGGGCTAAAGAAGTTACCGAGTTCACCGAGGACGGAGTTTGTACGTCCTTCTCTAGTAGCCCCAAATCCAACGCTGGCTTCGACCTTACCTGTACCTGCATTTGAAGTCATGATGATGATGGCATCCTTGAAGCTAACGGTACGTCCTTGCCCATCTGTCAAACGACCATCGTCCAAGACTTGAAGGAACATGTGCATAACATCAGGATGGGCTTTCTCTACTTCATCCAAGAGAATAAGAGAATATGGATTGCGGCGAACTTTTTCAGTTAATTGCCCAGCCTCATCGTAGCCAACATAACCTGGAGGAGCGCCGACCAACTTAGCTACGCTGTGTTTTTCCATGTATTCGCTCATATCAAAGCGAATCATACTATCAGCAGAACCAAAGAGTTCGATAGCTAGTTGTTTGGAAAGTTCTGTCTTACCGACACCAGTTGGTCCGACAAAGAGGAAGCTTCCAATTGGACGGTTTGGCGTACCGAGACCGACACGGTTTCGGCGAATAGCTTTAGCTATCTTATCAACTGCATCGTCCTGTCCAATAACATGAGACTTGAGATCTTCGGCTAGATGGATGAGTTGAGATTGTTCTTTCTCTTTCAAATCACCAACAGGGATATTGGTTTTCTGCTCAATAATATGCTCAATGGTTTTCTCGCTGATGATAGGAGTATCTTGGTCTGTGACTTTTTTCTTTTGCATTTCCTTATACTTGGCAATCTGGTCGCGGAAATAGGCCGCCTTCTCAAAATCTTCCTCCCGCGTAGCTTGAGATTTAAGATTTTCAGCCTCAATCAAGCGTTGATCAATGACTTTAGGATCCACAAAATTTAAGGTCAAGTTCATCTTAGAACCTGCTTCATCTAGGAGGTCAATGGCCTTGTCAGGCAAGAAGCGATCTTGGATGTAGCGATTAGAAAGAGTTGCAGCTGCTTCAATTGCAGCATCGGTATACTGAACGTGGTGGTAGTCTTCGTATTTCTTTTGAATCCCTTTGAGGATAATAATCGTTTCCTCCACAGTTGGTTCATCAACTTTAACAGGCTGCATACGACGCTCTAAGGCAGCATCCTTTTCAATGATACGGTATTCATTGAGGGTAGTGGCACCGACCAGTTGCAGTTCCCCACGAGCAAGGGCGGGCTTGAGGATATTTCCTGCATCCATATTTCCATCGCCTGCAGAACCAGCACCGACAATTTCATGGATTTCATCGATAAAGAGGATGATGTCCTCACGTTTGCGAATTTCTTCCATGAGTTTTTGCATGCGTTCTTCAAATTGTCCTCGGATCCCCGTTCCTTGAACTAGGCTAACCACATCCAGACGGATGACTTGTTTACCTTGGAGTTTATGTGGAACATCGCCATCAACGATTTTCTGAGCTAGACCTTCGACAACGGCTGTTTTTCCGACACCTGGTTCGCCAATAAGAACAGGATTATTCTTGGTTCTGCGATTGAGAATTTCGATGACACGGATAATCTCATCGTCGCGGCCAATAACGGGGTCAATATCTCCAAGACGGGCAATTTCAGTTACGTTGATACCAAATTCTTCTAGCAGGCCTTTTTCTTGGCTTGGAGGCGGAGTTTGAGCAGGTCCACGATTTTGGGAACCATAACCGCCATTTCCACCGTAACCTCCACCTGATTGGGTTGGGGGAGTCGGAGGAGTATTGCTAGAAGGTCTGAAATTGTTTAGATCATTGAAGAAATCACCAAAGGGGTCAAAGTCACGATTGTTCAAATCTGTCATTCCTTTAAAGAGACTGTTGTTAGGATCTGTTTTGATAATCTTGTAGCAGTTTTGACAGAGGTCAATTTGTTTTTGTTTTCCATTGAGATTGGTGTAAAGATGAATTGTTGAGTCGTTGATTTTACAGTTTTGACAAAGCATACATCTACCTCATTTCTTTCTTTAGCTTGACCTGTTTAAAGGTCAAAAATAGTCAAATTTCTATACTCTCATTATAACAGGATTGGGGTGTAAAGCAAGTAAAAAGATTGCAGCTTTGAGAAGTTGTTACAACGAAGATCTTTGTGAATTTGGACTATAAAAAAAATCCTATTTGTGAGACAAAAAGGATTTTGGTTAGACATGCAGGGACAATCCCAGCTTGTTTTAGATTAGTAGAGAAGTTCGTAAATCTCCATTGCAATCAAGTCAATGCTGTCAAACGTATACGTTTCGCGAGCTTCGACATCACGAAGGGTAAAGATTGAGCCGTTTTCTTCGTCGTGGCTGTATGCAACTTCTGCAACAACAACTCCTTCGCGTTCAAAATTACGTTTTAAATTTCCGCCATCGTTTGCCATTGCTTCAAGGCGGTTGATGATTCTAACCAAATGTGATTCCATTTTGATTCTCCTTCATTTCTTATCGTTACTATTTTACCATAAAGGAGGCCAACTTGACTAGAAAAAACTAAGATTTCTCGCTAATTCTGCTAGTTTAAAGATTTTTAAATAAATTGGATAAAAGATTTGAATTTTAATTCAAAACATGTTATAATCATACAGTACTCTATTTTAGAAAGCAGTGTGACTATGAATTTTTCTTTTTTACCGAAGTATTTACCTTATTTTAACTATGGGGCTGTTGTGACGGTTCTCATTTCTATCTGTGTTGTCTTTTTGGGAACTATTTTGGGGGTTGTCTTGGCTTTTGGGCAACGATCAAAGTTTAAACCGCTTGTTTGGCTGGCCAACTTGTACGTTTGGATTTTCCGTGGGACGCCAATGATGGTTCAGATTATGATTGCCTTTGCTCTTATGCATATCAATGCTCCGACTATTCAGGTTGGAATTTTAGGTGTTGATCTTTCTCGTCTGATTCCAGGGATTTTGATTATCTCTATGAACAGTGGTGCTTATGTTTCTGAGACTGTTCGTGCTGGAATCAATGCAGTTCCAAAAGGTCAGCTAGAAGCGGCTTATTCGCTAGGGATTCGTCCTAAAAATGCTATGAGATATGTGATTTTGCCACAAGCAATCAAAAATATTTTGCCAGCATTGGGGAACGAATTTATCACCATTATCAAGGACAGCTCCCTCTTATCAGCTATTGGGGTCATGGAGTTGTGGAATGGGGCTACAACAGTTTCTACAACAACCTATCTACCTTTAACACCACTTTTATTTGCAGCCTTTTATTACTTGATTATGACTTCTATTTTGACAGTAGCCTTGAAAGCTTTTGAAAAACGTATGGGACAAGGAGATAAGAAATAATGACAGAAACCTTGATAAAAATTGAAAATTTACATAAATCATTTGGAAAGAATGAAGTATTGAAGGGCATCAACCTCGAGATTCAAAGAGGAGAAGTTGTCGTTATCATCGGTCCTTCGGGGAGCGGGAAATCTACCTTGCTTCGCTCTATGAATTTGTTGGAAGAAGCAACTAAAGGGAAGGTTATCTTTGAGGGAGTCGATATTACGGACAAGAAGAATGACCTCTTTGCCATGCGTGAGAAGATGGGCATGGTTTTCCAACAATTCAATCTCTTTCCTAATATGACTGTGATGGAAAATATCACCTTGTCTCCTATCAAGACCAAAGGTGAAAGTAAGGAAGTTGCAGAGAAGAGAGCTCAGGAACTTTTGGAAAAAGTTGGTTTGCCAGATAAGGCAGATGCTTATCCACAGAGTTTGTCAGGTGGGCAGCAACAACGGATTGCCATCGCGCGTGGGTTGGCAATGGAACCAGATGTTTTGCTTTTTGACGAGCCAACTTCAGCCTTGGACCCTGAGATGGTAGGTGAGGTATTGGCTGTTATGCAAGACCTTGCCAAGTCAGGAATGACCATGGTTATCGTAACGCATGAGATGGGATTTGCCCGTGAGGTGGCAGACCGTGTCATCTTTATGGCAGACGGTGTGGTTGTTGAAGACGGAACACCTGAGCAGATTTTTGAACAAACCCAAGAACAACGAACTAAAGACTTCTTGAGTAAGGTTTTATAATCTATTTTAAAATTTCAAGACAAGATTAGTGAAAAGCTCGACCAGAGCTTTTTCTTATAGTTTGAAACTATAGGATTGCCTAGGAAAGAAGTGTTAGAGGGTGTTGGCAGTTTTTGGTATAATGGAAAATATTTGAAAGAAAAGAGAAGTGATATGACACAGATTATTGATGGGAAAGCTTTAGCGGCCAAATTGCAGGGGCAGTTGGCTGAAAAGACTGCAAAATTAAAGGAAGAAACAGGTCTAGTGCCTGGTTTGGTAGTGATTTTGGTTGGGGACGATCCAGCCAGCCAAGTCTACGTTCGCAACAAGGAGAGGTCAGCTCTTGCGGCTGGTTTCCGTAGCGAAGTAGTGCGAGTTCCAGAGACCATTGCACAAGAGGAATTGTTAGACCTGATTGCTAAATATAATCAGGATCCAGCTTGGCATGGGATTTTGGTCCAGTTGCCATTACCAAAACACATTGATGAAGAGGCGGTTCTATTGGCTATTGACCCAGAAAAGGATGTGGATGGTTTCCATCCTCTAAATATGGGACGCCTTTGGTCTGGACATCCAGTCATGATTCCATCAACACCTGCAGGAATTATGGAAATGTTTCATGAATATGGGATTGACTTGGAAGGTAAAAATGCGGTCGTCATCGGTCGTTCCAATATCGTTGGAAAACCTATGGCCCAGCTTCTTTTGGCAAAGAATGCTACAGTGACTTTGACCCACTCACGCACCCATAATCTCGCTAAGGTTGCTGCAAAAGCGGATATTCTTGTGGTCGCAATCGGTCGTGCTAAGTTTGTGACTCCTGATTTTGTCAAACCAGGTGCGGTAGTCATTGACGTTGGGATGAACCGCGATGAAAATGGTAAGCTCTGTGGTGATGTTGATTATGAGGCGATTGCCCCACTTGCTAGCCACATCACGCCAGTTCCTGGAGGTGTTGGTCCTATGACCATTACTATGCTGATGGAGCAAACTTATCAAGCAGCACTCCGGACATTGGATAGAAAATAAGAGAAAAATCGCTGAAGAGAGTGTATTTTCTATAGCTATATCTGAAATGGCAGAAATGAGTATTAAATTTTAGATATAAGATTACAAAAGGAGGTCTGCGCCTCCTTTTTGTTGTATAATGGAGTGAGGTGATTAGATGATTTTAAAAATTTATAATGGGGAATATAGTTTACAATGGGATGGAATATACTACTTAGCACTAATTGATTATCCAAATATTCAAGAATGGGAATTAGAAAAAATTGCTAAATTTATAGCTTACGAAAAACTTCATAAACGTCAAACAAGTATTGAGTGTGCTGATTCTTGTTTAAAAAAAGAGATTTTAGATTACATCTTTCAGCATCCCTTTCTGCCACCATTTACCCCTATAGATAAAAGAGTAGCCTCGACTTATGATCTACATAAGAGGTTAGTGACTTCAGACTACTGTAGTCATACTACGACTATAGATGCAGCGATTTCTATCTTTAAAACAGGTCAGCTCTTATCTGCTGTGAAAGCCTTTGGGCGAGATGCTGAGGAGTTGGTTTTGGATAGTAGAAATGCTGCATCGGATCCGATAGATTATTTTGACTATGTCATGTTAGGGTGGTCAAATACAAGTTCTGGTTATCGATTAGCGATGGAGCGTTTATTAGGTCGAGCTCCTTCAGAGAAAGAATTACAAGACAAGTTTATTCCTGGAGTGAGTTTTCATTTTATCTATACAGATTTGATTAAAGTTACTGGTTATATTTTTGATGGCTACCATGTTGCAAAAATTAAGGACATGTTGAATTTATTTAGTGAGTTGTATATTTGTATTATTCCAACTCATAATAAGAGCCAATTTGAAAATATTATTCCAAGTCAATTACTGGATAGGGTGTATTATCTTGACCATGCTGGAGAAGACTTAGAAGAGTGGACTAAGAAAGTCTATCAAGTTGTTTTAAAACAATCAGATAAAGGATAGTTGAGGAAAAAACGATGAAAGTGATTGATCAAGCCTTACTAGAAAAAGTTATTATTGAACGTTCTCGTACAAGTCATAAAGGAGACCACGGTCGTCTGCTGTTGCTGGGTGGGACTTATCCTTATGGGGGAGCTATCATCATGTCAGCCATTGCAGCTGTTAAAAGCGGTGCAGGATTGGTGACCGTTGGAACGGACAGGGAAAATATTCCAGCTCTGCACAGCCATTTACCAGAAGCTATGGCCTTTTCTCTGCAAGACCAGCAATTGTTAAAAGAGCAATTGGAGAAGGCTGAAGTTGTCTTGCTGGGGCCTGGTTTAGGAGACGATGCTTTTGGAGAAGATTTAGTTAAACAGATCTTTGCTAGCTTAAGCCAAAATCAGATTTTGATTGTAGACGGAGGGGCCTTAACCATCCTTGCTAGAACAAGATTGTCATTTCCTTCGAGTCAGTTTATCCTAACTCCCCACCAAAAAGAATGGGAAAAGCTGTCTGGTATTGCTATTGAAAAGCAAAACGAAGATGCAACGGCTAGTGCCCTAACTTCCTTCCCTCAAGGAACAATTTTGGTAGAGAAAGGTCCAGCTACTCGTATTTGGCAAGCTGGCCAATCTGATTATTGCCAGTTACAGGTTGGCGGTCCCTATCAGGCGACTGGGGGAATGGGAGATACTCTTGCTGGAATGATTGCAGGATTTGCAGGCCAATTCCGACAGGCCAGTCTCTACGAGCGTGTGGCAGTAGCGACCCATCTTCATTCAGCTATTGCTCAAGAACTAGCTCAAGAACATTATGTGGTCTTGCCAACGGAAATTAGTAATTGTCTTCCTAAAGTAATGAATAAAATATAATGGATTGAATCTAGAATAGTACACAACTAATTCTAAAACCTGTATAGAAATTAATTTGAATTCACAAATCTTTTTGTTCATATCTTATTTCAATTCACTATATCTCAAAAAAGACTGGGATAAAATTCAATTTTAGGAGAAAACGAAGTAAATATTACCACAATAAAACGCATAATATCAAGTTTTTTTAATACCTGATACTATGCGTTTTTGACTTTACAGCCTTTTTGGTCTGTTTCTATTTTGGAGTAATCTTTTGCTCAGTATGTTTTATAATTTCTCGTTGATAAATCGGATAAACTGATTCCACCAAACTTTTAAGAAGAAAGCTTTTTCAACTTTCTTTTCTGCTACCATTTCGAAACTAGGATGTTCTGTGGTAATGTAACCTTGACCAATCAAATCCTTGTCTTCGTAAGTCAAATGGCCAACCACTGTTCCAGCTTCAAGTGGTGCGGGGATTGCTTTAGAATCAGGTGTGAATTGAACAGATTGGGAAGATTGATTCCCACCACGTTCAATTAGATAGATATCCTCTGGGGCCACTGCAGTGACCGTATCTTCTTTTCCATCTTGTACGGGGACTTTACTATCTTGATAGGCATCGCCTTGTTGAACGATTTTGCGAAGTGTAAATGTAGAAGAAATATAATCCATTAGGGAAGATGTAGCTGTAAAACGAGAGTAAGGATTATTATCTTGATGATCTGCATTCAAAATAACAGTGATAACCCTCATGCCTTTTTCGACAGTAGTACCAACAAAAGACTCTCCAGCCTTATCTGTTGTTCCTGTTTTCAGTCCATCAAAACCACCACGGTAAGCAGGCATACCTTCTAACATGTAGTTGGTCGAAGTGATTGTCATTCCAGCAAAAGTAGAAGAAGGTTTTTTCGTGATTTCCAAGACTTGTGGGTATTTTTTGATGAGGTTACGAGCAACGATAGCAACATCATAAGCGCTGAGCTTATTTTCATCATCTTTATTAGACCCTGGGTAAATGTTATCTCCTAGAGTCTCGTTGTTAAGACCAGTTGTATTGACAACGGTGGCATCTTTGATTCCCCATTCCAAGAGTTTGGCCCGCATCATATCAACGAAGTCTTTCTCTGAGCCAGCAATTTTCTCAGCTAGGGCAATAGCGGCACTGTTGGCACTAGATACCAGAGTTGCTTCAAGCAACTCTTCGACAGTATAATTACGAGCCTCCATAGGAACATTACTGGCTTCAGAATTTGTAGTCAATTGATAAGGATAATCAGAAATATCTACTGGGGTGGATAGTGTAATACTTCCATTTTCGAGTGCCTCATAGACCAGGTAAACGGTAAGTAGTTTTGTTATGGAAGCAATTTCGACAGGTTGCGTTGCATCTTTTTCATATAGAATTTTACCAGTATTGGCCTCAACAGCAATCGCATGTTTAGCAGCAATATTAAAATCTTGGGCAGCAACAGTAGATGCTGACCCAATTACGGATAGACTTAAGAGAGTTAAAATGATTTTTTTCATAGTAAGTTTATTCTAACATAAAGAAAAAAATATTCCCAGTTTCATGATAGAAGAAAGAAGCTTTTTTGAAAGTATGGTAAAATAGATGAATGGAGGTAGCTCATGTTTCGTAAGAATAAATTATTTTTTTGGACCAGTGAGATTTTATTATTAACAATCATTTTTTATTTATGGAGAGAGATGGGGGCTATTATCACGCCTTTTGTAAGCGTCGCAAACACCATCATGATTCCTTTTCTTCTAGGTGGTTTTTTATATTATTTGACCAATCCTATTGTAAATTTTTTACAAAAATATTTTAAAATTAATCGTATCATTGGTATTCTACTAACCTTGTGTGCCTTGGTTTGGGGGCTTGTCATTGGGGTAGTCTATCTCTTACCGATTTTGGTTAATCAGTTGACCAGCTTGATTGCGACTAGTCAGACTATCTACAGTCGTTTACAAGATTTGATTGTGGATTTATCTACTTATCCAGCCTTTCAAAATTTAGATATTCAAGCGACTATTCAACAGTTAAACCTATCCTATGTAGATATTTTACAAAATATACTAAATAGCGTTACCAATAGTGTCGGAAGTATCCTATCAGCTCTCTTTAGTACTGTTTTGATTATTATTATGACCCCTGTGTTTTTGGTTTATTTTTTGTTAGATGGTAACAAATTTTTACCGATGCTTGAACGTACTGTTTTAAAGAGAGATAAGTTGCATATTGCAGGTCTTTTAAAGAATTTGAATGCGACAATTGCTCGCTATATTAGTGGAGTCGCAATTGATGCCATTATTATCGGTTGTTTGGCCTTTATCGGATATAGCGTGATTGGTTTGAAATACGCTTTGGTTTTCGCCATCTTTTCAGGATTGGCCAATCTCATTCCTTATGTGGGACCAAGTATTGGCTTGATTCCGATGATTATTGCCAATGTCTTTACTGATCCTCATAGAATGCTAATTGCGGTTGTTTACATGCTAATCATTCAACAAGTGGATGGAAATATCCTCTACCCTCGAATCGTTGGTGGCGTGATGAAAGTCCATCCAATAACAATTTTAGTATTACTTTTGTTATCAAGTAATATCTATGGGGTCATTGGCATGATTGTCGCAGTACCAACTTATTCTATCTTAAAAGAGATTTCTAAGTTCTTGTCACGTTTGTATGAAAATCATAAAACAATGAAAGAACGAGAAAGAGAATTAGCTAAGTAAAAGTCAGGAAATTCCTGATTTTTCTTTTTCTTTAGGTAAATTATAGGAGTAGAAGTGCCATTTAGATTAGCCGATTAAGAATAATTCACAAAAACTTTGTAAAACACTTGCAATTTAGCTGAAATTTGATAAAATAGTAAGGAAAGTTAGACTGTATTGCCTACTGTCTATCTATAAAATATATTTTATTGGAGGCTTTTACTCAAATGGCAAAAGAAAAATACGATCGTAGTAAACCACACGTTAACATTGGTACTATCGGACACGTTGACCACGGTAAAACTACCCTAACTGCAGCTATCACAACTGTTTTGGCACGTCGCTTGCCTTCATCAGTTAACCAACCGAAAGACTATGCGTCTATCGATGCTGCTCCAGAAGAACGCGAACGCGGTATCACAATCAACACTGCGCACGTTGAGTACGAAACTGAAAAACGTCACTACGCTCACATCGACGCTCCAGGACACGCGGACTACGTTAAAAACATGATCACTGGTGCTGCTCAAATGGACGGAGCTATCCTTGTAGTAGCTTCAACTGACGGACCAATGCCACAAACTCGTGAGCACATCCTTCTTTCACGTCAGGTTGGTGTTAAACACCTTATCGTCTTCATGAACAAAGTTGACTTGGTTGACGACGAAGAATTGCTTGAATTGGTTGAAATGGAAATCCGTGACCTATTGTCAGAATACGACTTCCCAGGTGACGATCTTCCAGTTATCCAAGGTTCAGCACTTAAAGCCCTTGAAGGTGACACTAAATACGAAGACATCGTTATGGAATTGATGAACACAGTTGATGAGTACATCCCAGAACCAGAACGTGACACTGACAAACCATTGCTTCTTCCAGTCGAAGACGTATTCTCAATCACTGGACGTGGTACAGTTGCTTCAGGACGTATCGACCGTGGTATCGTTAAAGTTAACGACGAAATCGAAATCGTTGGTATCAAAGAAGAAACTCAAAAAGCAGTTGTTACTGGTGTTGAAATGTTCCGTAAACAACTTGACGAAGGTCTTGCCGGAGATAACGTAGGTGTCCTTCTTCGTGGTGTTCAACGTGATGAAATCGAACGTGGACAAGTTATCGCTAAACCAGGTTCAATCAACCCACACACTAAATTCAAAGGTGAAGTTTACATCCTTACTAAAGAAGAAGGTGGACGTCACACTCCATTCTTCAACAACTACCGTCCACAATTCTACTTCCGTACTACTGACGTTACAGGTTCAATCGAACTTCCAGCAGGTACTGAAATGGTAATGCCTGGTGATAACGTGACAATCGACGTTGAGTTGATCCACCCAATCGCCGTAGAACAAGGTACTACATTCTCTATCCGTGAGGGTGGACGTACTGTTGGTTCAGGTATGGTTACAGAAATCGAAGCTTAATTCGATTTAGTTCCCAGAAGAACAATTATTTAAGTCAGACACTAAAAGAACCTTGCTTTGCAAGGTTCTTTTTTTCGAATATTGAACTAATACTCAATGAAAATCAAAGAGCAAACTAGGAAGCTAGCCGAAGGCCGCTCAAAACATGTTTTTGAGGTTGTAGATAAGACTGACGAAGTCAGTAATCATATATACGGCAAGGCGAAGCTGACGCGGTTTGAAGAGATTTTCGAAGAGTATAAAATTGAATTGCTTATAAAAAAGCTCTATACACTAGATGTGCATAGAGCAATTGGGCTTTATTTGATATAGAGTTCTTGATTTTTTAGGATAATTTCACGGACACTTGCGAATTTCTTGAGTTTTTTAAGCTCTTCTGGATGAGTGACTAGAGTGATAACATAACCTTCCTTGCCCATACGGCCAGTACGGCCAGCACGGTGTGTGTAGGTTTCGATATCTCTCGGGACATCAAAGTTTACAACACATTCGAGGCTATCGATATCAATTCCACGAGCCAGAAGGTCAGTTGCAAGAAGCAGGGTTAGTTGCTTGTCTTTAAACTTTTCTAAGATGACTTTTCTAAATTTGACATTGACATCACTAGCGAGGGAAACAGCCAAGATATCCCGATACTGTAGTTTTTCTTCTGAACTTCCAAGGTCTGATAGGCTGTTAAAGAAGACCAGACCACGGAAATCCTCAACATGAGCCAGTTTTCGTAGCATATCCACTCGGTGACGTTGATCTACCTGCATGTAGAAATGCTGGATATTGTCCAATTTTTGGTCAGAGAGATCAATGGTACGTGTGTTAGGCGCAATTTTCTTTTGGTCAAACTTGGTTGTCGCACTCATATAGACAAGTTGGTGGTCACGAGGTGCGTAGTGAGTAATTTTCTCGACAAAGTGTATCTGAGAATCATCGAGCAATTGGTCAAATTCATCTAGAATGATGGTTTCCACATTCATCATCTTGATTTTTTTCAATTTAATTAGTTCAAAGATACGGCCAGGGGTTCCAATCAGAATTTCTGGTCCTTTTTTTAGGCGTTCAATCTGGCGTTTCTGACTCGAACCTGATAAGAAGAGTTGGGCAGTTAAGTCGATAGCTTCAGCCCACGTTTTACATACATCAAAAATCTGTCCAGCAAGTTCTGTATTTGGTGCTAGAATCAAGAGTTGTTGGGCTTTTTTCTTTTGTAGTCTGAGAAGACTTGGTAGAAGGTAAGCTAGGGTCTTACCAGTTCCTGTTGGGCTCACTCCTAGAAGATTTTCTCCAGCAAGAAGGGGCTCAAATAGTTGAGTTTGAATGGAGGTGAATCCTTGGAAACCGAGTTGGTCACTCAGTTCTTGCCATTCAGTCGGTAGTTTAGTTTTCATTTTCTGCCTCAAATCTAATGCCAGCAGTCTGGCGCATAGTAAATAGTAGTTCATGAACAGAACTTGCATCTTCCAGCCAAGTTTGGTAGAGATTCAGATCTGGTTGCTGGATCATGTGTGCAAATGCAGCGACTTCCTCAGTCATTGTATGAGGAGCCTGTTGGATAGGGAGTTGGACTTGATTGCCTTGATGGTCAGTAAAAATAGCCGAGCGAATATGCTCAATCGTATTGAGGGTCAAGGTACCATCTGTCGTATAAATTTCGCAAGGAAGATTGGAAGTGATGTTTTTCCCAGCTTTGATATGAACTTGAAAGTCTGGGTAGAAGAGGATTCCGTCACCATTTAGGTCAATGCTATTGTCAAGCTGTTGCCCCTGATAGGATGCATCCTTAGCTTTTCCAAAGAGACGAACGGTAGCGTAGAGGGGATAAATCCCTAAATCCATAAGAGCTCCACCAGCAAAACGGTCTGAAAAGACATTTGGTGTCTGTCCAGCCAACAAATCTGGCATTTTGGAAGAATACTTGGCATAGTTGAAATCTGCTCCCAAAATTTGTTTGTCTGCTAAAAAGTTTTTGATGATAGTGAAAGCTTTTTCATGGTAATTACGAGCTGCTTCGAAGATAAAACAGTGATTTTTATTAGCTGTTTGAATCAAATCCAGCCATTCTTGTGTCTGCGTGACAGCTGGCTTTTCAAGAATGACGTGTTTACCAGCAGTCAAGGCAGCTTTTGCCTGAGCAAAATGCAAGGAGTTTGGACTGGCGATATAGACTACATCAAAGGAGCTCTTAAAGAAGTCCTCTACTTGATCGAATAGTTGGATATTTTCATAGCGAGAAGCAAAGGTTGCTGCAGTTTCTAGTTTTCTAGAATAGACTGCGACCAACTGATATTCTCCACTGGTATGGGCTGCTTCTATGAAGTGATAGCTGATAGCGCCAGTTCCGATGACACCTAATTTTAGCATAAATACTCCTTTTCCAATTTTAAATCCTTCTTTCATTATAACATAGATAGACGTGACTATCCAACAAGGGGTAAAAAATTTCAAATAAGCTACTAGGACTTTCCCAAAGAAAGTGGTACAATAATGAGATGAGTAAATGAAATGGGAGGAAAAATGAGGTTACTACCTATAAGAAAAATATCACGTCAGTCTAAGAGGCTAGCGCTTTTTTTGACTTTTTGTGCAGGATATGTAGATGCCTATACTTTTATTGTGAGAGGGAATACTCTTGTAGCTGGACAAACTGGGAATGTCGTCTTTCTATCAGTGGAACTCATTCAACACAATGTCTCAGATGCCAGTGCCAAAGTAATGACCTTGCTAGCTTTTATGATGGGGGGTCTTTTTACTAACTGTTTATAAGGAAAAATTGAGAATTGTAAAAAAACCTATTTTATCATTGATTCCTTTGGCAATCCTATCAATCATTATTGGTTTTGTACCACAGACTGTAGATAATATCTATCTAGTACCGCCTTTGGCCTTTTGTATGGGGTCGGTGACAACTGCTTTTGGAGAAGTATCGGGGATTGCTTATAACAATGCATTTATGACAGGAAATATAAAACGGACCATGCTGGCTTTTGGAGATTATTTCAGAACTAAGCACACTCCTTTTTTGCGTGAAGGTTTCATATTTGTTAGCTTGCTTGCTAGTTTTGTCCTTGGTGTTGTATTTTCAGCCTATTTGACGATTTTTTATCATGAAAAGACTATTCTTGGTGTTCCTATTATGATGAGCATTTTTTACCTCAGTATGCTTTTTGCTTCATGGCAGAAAAAAGTAAAAGAAAAAGCTTCATTTTAGGTGTTATTACTTGTAAGAAAACAGGAGATATGCTATACTTTAAGAGTTGACTATGCACGTTCCTGTGCAACCGCACGAACATCGTCGCTTGATTATTCAAGTTTAAGTGGTTCGTCCCACGATGCTAGGCGAGTCTTCACAAAAAATTCGGGGAAACCCATAAAAATCATAGGAGGTGCATAATGAGCACATACGCAATTATCAAAACTGGCGGAAAACAAGTTAAAGTTGAAGTTGGTCAAGCAATTTACGTTGAAAAATTGAACGTTGAAGCTGGTCAAGAAGTTACTTTTAACGAAGTTGTTCTTGTTGGTGGTGAAAACACTGTTGTCGGAACTCCACTTGTTGCTGGAGCTACTGTAGTTGGAACTGTTGAAAAACAAGGAAAACAAAAGAAAGTTGTTACTTACAAGTACAAACCTAAAAAAGGTAGCCACCGTAAACAAGGTCACCGTCAACCATATACAAAAGTTGTCATCAACGCAATCAACGCTTAATTTTAAGGAGAACACATGATACAAGCAGTCTTTGAGAGAGCCGAAGATGGCGAGCTGAGGAGTGCGGAAATTACTGGACACGCCGAGAGTGGCGAATACGGCTTAGATGTCGTGTGTGCATCGGTTTCTACGCTTGCCATTAACTTTATCAATTCCATTGAAAAATTTGCAGGCTATGAACCAATCCTAGAATTAAACGAAGATGAAGGTGGCTATCTGATGGTTGAAATTCCAAAAGATCTTCCTTCACACCAGAGAGAAATGACCCAGTTATTTTTTGAATCATTTTTCTTAGGTATGGCAAACTTATCGGAGAACTCTTCTGAGTTCGTCCAAACCAGAGTTATCACAGAAAACTAACACGGAGGAAAACATTATGTTAAAAATGACTCTTAACAACTTGCAACTTTTCGCCCACAAAAAAGGTGGAGGTTCTACATCAAACGGACGTGATTCACAAGCAAAACGTCTTGGAGCTAAAGCAGCTGACGGACAAACTGTAACAGGTGGATCAATCCTTTACCGTCAACGTGGTACACACATCTACCCAGGTGTAAACGTTGGACGTGGTGGAGACGATACTTTGTTCGCTAAAGTTGAAGGCGTAGTACGCTTTGAACGTAAAGGACGCGATAAAAAACAAGTTTCTGTTTACCCAATCGCTAAATAAAAAGGTCCAGTGAACCTTTTTATCCCGAGCCTTGAAATGTAAAGGCGAGGATGCTGAAATAGCATGAATAAGGCTTTCCGAGTTTTCGGAGAGCCTCTTTTTTTGTTTTGATACCCACGCTGATACCCATATTTTAAAAACCAATGTAAGAAGCGAATTTGTTACCTACTTTATCTGTTGTTGAAAAATTATAATCTAGTAGAATTTTTACAGTAATGAATTTTATAAAGGAATAAGATATTGCAAAAATTGCTAAGGTTTGATATTATAATTTTATCTGAGTAAGGAAGCAGGAATATGGAAAGGATGTGAACCTATATGAAAAAATTATTACTATGATAGTCTGTTCAATCTCTTTTCTTGTTCTATCAGCTTGTGTCAGTAAGAAAAAATTTATTCTTCCTGAACCTGAAACGATTTCTGTAATTTCTCTGCAGAAAAAAATCTCAGAAGATGTTAAAACAATAACCAAGAGAGAAGAAATCTCAAAGTTAATTAAGGAGATACAGAAACAGTCCAAATCTACAACTTTTGAGAGTTTCAATGATCAACCGACAAATGATAAAGATTACATCATTATCAAATTCACTCATCAGAATGAAGAAAATGATAGTGTAGTCTATCTATATACTAAGAAGAAAAGACAGTATATTGAGCAACCTTATGCTGGTATTTGGGAAGTAAATCCAGATATAGCCAATAGGATTGAAGAGATTTTTTCTAGTTGATTTATAGAATTCAAGAAATTTTTAGAGAGTTTTCTTGTATTATGTTTTAAACGGTAAATCAAAAAGATTTGCTGTTTTTATTTATTTGAACCAAAATGAGGACTGAAAAAGACATTATTCTAATTCTTGTATTGGGGTGTTAGACTCTTCATTGGAATTTGAAAATTTCCAGACTTTTTTCCTTTTTGGAAAACTTATAAAATATGGTATAATGAAAAGATAAAGAAGTTGGGGGTAGAAGATGAACATTCAACAATTACGCTATGTTGTGGCTATTGCAAATAGTGGTACTTTCCGTGAAGCTGCTGAAAAGATGTATGTTAGTCAGCCGAGTCTGTCTATTTCTGTTCGTGATTTGGAAAAGGAATTGGGCTTTAAGATTTTTCGTCGGACCAGCTCAGGGACTTTCTTGACTCGTCGTGGTATGGAATTTTATGAAAAAGCGCAAGAATTGGTTAAAGGATTTGATATTTTTCAAAATCAGTATGCCAATCCTGAAGAAGAAAAAGATGAATTTTCCATTGCCAGTCAGCACTATGACTTCTTGCCACCAACCATTACGGCCTTTTCAGAGCGTTATCCTGACTATAAGAACTTCCGTATTTTTGAATCAACTACTGTTCAAATCTTAGACGAAGTAGCGCAAGGGCACAGTGAGATTGGGATTATCTACCTCAACAATCAAAATAAAAAGGGGATTATGCAGCGCGTTGAAAAGCTGGGTCTGGAGGTCATTGAATTGATTCCCTTCCATACTCATATTTATCTCCGTGAGGGGCATCCTTTGGCTCAGAAAGAGGAATTGGTCATGGAGGATTTAGCGGATCTACCGACAGTTCGTTTTACTCAAGAGAAAGACGAGTACCTTTATTATTCAGAGAACTTTGTCGATACTAGTGCTAGCTCACAGATGTTTAATGTGACAGACCGTGCTACCTTGAATGGTATTTTGGAGCGGACGGACGCCTATGCGACAGGTTCTGGATTTTTAGATAGTGACAGTGTTAATGGCATTACAGTTATTCGTCTCAAGGATAACCTAGATAATCGCATGGTCTATGTTAAACGTGAAGAGGTGGAGCTTAGTCAAGCTGGGACCCTCTTTGTAGAAGTCATGCAAGAATATTTTGATCAAAAGAGGAAATCATGAAAAAAAGAGGAATAGTGGCAGTCATTGTACTGCTTTTGATTGGGCTGGATCAGTTGGTAAAATCCTATATCGTCCAGCAGATTCCACTGGGTGAAGTGCGTTCTTGGATTCCCAATTTCGTTAGCTTGACCTACCTGCAAAATCGAGGGGCAGCCTTTTCTATCTTACAAGATCAGCAGTTGTTATTCGCTGTCATTACTCTGGTTGTCGTGGTAGGTGCCATTTGGTATCTACATAAACACATGGAGGACTCACTCTGGATGGTCTTGGGTTTGACCTTGATTATTGCAGGTGGTCTTGGAAACTTTATTGACAGGGTGAGTCAGGGCTTTGTTGTGGATATGATCCACCTTGACTTTATCAATTTTGCAATTTTCAATGTCGCAGATGGCTATCTGACGGTTGGAGTGATTATTTTATTGATTGCAATGCTAAAAGAGGAAATAAATGGAAATTAAAATTGAAACTGGCGGCCTGCGTTTGGATAAGGCTTTGTCAGATTTGACAGAATTATCACGCAGTCTCGCGAATGAACAAATCAAATCAGGACAGGTCTTGGTTAATGGCCAAGTCAAGAAAGCTAAATACACAGTCCAAGAGGGCGATGTCGTCACTTACCATGTGCCAGAACCAGAGGTTTTAGAGTATGTGGCTGAGAATCTTCCGCTAGAAATCATCTACCAAGATGAGGACGTGGCCGTCGTTAACAAACCTCAGGGAATGGTTGTGCATCCGAGTGCTGGTCATACTAGTGGAACCCTAGTAAATGCCCTTATGTATCATATTAAGGACTTGTCGGGTATCAATGGGATTCTGCGTCCAGGAATTGTTCACCGTATTGATAAGGATACGTCAGGTCTTCTTATGATTGCTAAAAATGATGAGGCGCATCTAGCACTTGCTAAAGAACTGAAGGATAAAAAGTCTCTCCGCAAATATTGGGCGATTGTTCATGGAAATCTGCCCAATGATCGTGGTGTGATTGAAGCTCCGATTGGTCGTAGTGAAAAAGACCGTAAGAAACAGGCTGTGACTGCTAAAGGGAAGCCTGCAGTGACTCGTTTCCACGTTTTGGAACGCTTTGGTGATTATAGCTTGGTAGAGTTGCAGCTGGAGACAGGGCGTACCCATCAGATTCGTGTTCACATGGCTTATATTGGCCATCCAGTCGCTGGTGATGAAGTCTATGGCCCACGTAAGACCCTGAAAGGGCTTGGGCAATTTCTTCATGCCAAGACTTTAGGTTTTACTCATCCGAGAACAGGTGAGATTTTGGAATTTACAGCAGATATCCCAGAGATATTTAAGGAAACATTAGAGAGACTGAGGAAGTAAGAATGAAAAAGAAATTGACTAGTTTAGCACTTGCAGGCGCTTTTTTAGGCTTGTCATGGTATGGAAATGTTCAAGCTCAAGAAAGTTCAGGAAATAAAATTCACTTTATAAATGTTCATGAAGGTGGAAGTGATGCGATTATTCTTGAAAGCAATGGACATTTTGCCATGGTGGATACAGGAGAAGATTATGATTTCCCAGATGGAAGTGATTCTCGTTATCCATGGAGACAGGGTATCAATACAACTTATAAGCATGTTCTAACAGACCGTGTCTTTCGTCGTTTGAAGGAATTGGGTGTCCAAAAACTTGATTTTATTTTGGTGACCCATACTCACAGTGATCATATTGGAAATGCTGATGAATTACTGTCTACCTATCCAGTTGACCGAGTCTATCTTAAGAAATATAGTGATAATCGTATTACTAAGCCTAAACGTCTTTGGGATAATCTGTATGGCTATGATAAGGTTTTACAGACTGCCGCAGAAAAAGGTGTTTCAGTGATTCAAAACATCACACAAGGAGATGCTCATTTTCAGTTTGGGGACATGGATATTCAGCTCTATAATTATGAAAATGAATATGATGAGAATGGAAATCTTAAACCTGTTTGGGATGATAATTCCAATTCCTTGATTAGTGTAGTAAAAGTCAATGGCAAGAAAATTTATCTTGGGGGCGACTTAGATAATGTTCATGGAGCAGAAGACAAGTACGGTTCTCTCATTGGAAAAGTTGATTTGATGAAGTTTAATCATCATTTAGATACAAAAAACTCCAATACAAAAAATTTTATAAGAAATTTGTCTCCTGAGATAATTGTTCAAACTTCTTCCTCACCAATTGGTTCGTATGATAGCGGTGAAGAAATAAATAGGGAATATATTAGCTGGCTTGAATCAATGGGAATTCAACATATAAACGCAGCCAGCAAAGACTATGATGCGACAGTTTTTGATATTCGAAAAGACGGTTTTGTCAATATTTCAACATCCTACAAGCCGATTCCAAGTTTTCAAGCTGGTTGGCATAAAAGTGCTTATGGAAACTGGTGGTATCAAGCGCCTGATTCTACAGGAGAGTATGCTGTTGGTTGGAATGAAATTAAGAGTGACTGGTATTACTTTAACCAAACGGGTATCTTGTTACAGGATCAATGGAAAAAATGGAACAATCGTTGGTTCTATTTGACAGACTCTGGTGCCGCTGCAAAAAATTGGAAGAAAATTGATGGAATCTGGTATTATTTCAACAAAGAAAACCAGATGGAAATTGGTTGGATTCAAGATAAAGAACAGTGGTATTATTTGGATGTTGATGGCTCTATGAAGACAGGTTGGCTTCAATATAAGGGGCAATGGTATTACTTTGCTCAATCAGGGGAAATGAAAACGGGCTGGGTAAAAGATAAAGAAACCTGGTACTATATGGATTCTACTGGTATCATGAAGACAGGTGAGATAGAAGTTTCTGGTCATCATTACTATCTAGAAGAATCAGGAGCTATGAAGCAAGGCTGGCTTAAAAAGGCAAATGATTGGTATTTCTACAAGACAGACGGTTCACAAGCTGTGGGTTGGATTAAAGACAAGGATAAATGGTACTTCTTGAAAGAAAATGGTCAATTACTTGTGAACGGTAAGACACCAGAAGGCTATACTGTTGATTCAAGTGGTGTCTGGTTAGTGGATGTTCCGGTAGAGAAATCCGCTACAACTAGAGTTACAAGTAATTCAGAAATAAAAAAATCCAATGAAGTAGTGACAAAGGATTTTGAAAATAAAGAAACGAGTCAACATGAAAGTGTTACAAGTTCTTCAACTAGTCAGGATGTGACTTCTTCAACTTCACAAAGCTCTGAAACGAGTGCAAACAAATCGGAATCAGCACAGTAGTAAAAAAGAAGGTTTTAGGGCCTTCTTTTTCCTATCAACTCTTTTCTATTTCCTGCCATTCATGTTATAATGGATAAATATGAAGAATCGGAGTGAGACTATGAAATACAAACGGATTGTCTTTAAGGTAGGGACTTCTTCTCTGACAAATGAGGATGGAAGTTTATCACGTAGTAAGGTAAAGGCTATTACCCAGCAGTTAGCTATGTTGCACGAGGCTGGTCATGAATTGATTTTGGTGTCGTCGGGTGCCATTGCGGCTGGTTTTGGCGCCTTAGGATTTAAAAAGCGTCCGACTAAGATTGCTGATAAACAGGCTTCAGCAGCGGTAGGGCAAGGCCTTTTGTTGGAAGAATACACGACCAATCTTCTCTTGCGCCAAATCGTTTCTGCACAAATCTTGCTGACCCAGGATGACTTTGTGGATAAGCGCCGTTATAAAAATGCCCATCAGGCTTTGTCGGTTTTACTTAGCCGTGGCGCGATTCCCATCATCAATGAGAATGACAGTGTCGTTATTGATGAGCTCAAAGTTGGGGACAATGATACTCTAAGTGCCCAGGTAGCAGCCATGGTTCAAGCAGACCTTTTGGTCCTCTTGACAGACGTAGACGGCCTCTATACAGGAAATCCTAATTCAGATCCAAGAGCCAAACGCTTGGAGCGAATCGAGACCATCAATCGTGAGATTATTGATATGGCCGGTGGAGCAGGTTCTTCAAACGGAACTGGGGGCATGTTAACCAAAATCAAAGCTGCCACTATTGCGACAGAATCAGGAGTTCCTGTTTATATCTGCTCATCCTTGAAGTCAGATGCCATGATTGAGGCAGCTGAGGAGACCAAGGATGGTTCCTACTTTGTTGCTCAAGAGAAGGGACTTCGTACCCAGAAACAATGGCTTGCCTTCTATGCTCAGAGTCAAGGTTCTATTTGGGTTGATAAAGGGGCTGCAGAAGCTCTCTCTCAACATGGCAAGAGTCTTCTCTTATCTGGTATTGTTGAAGCAGAAGGAGCCTTTTCTTACGGTGATATCGTGACAGTATTTGACAAGGAAAGTGGAAAATCACTTGGAAAAGGACGCGTGCAATTCGGAGCATCTGCTTTGGAGGATATGTTGCGTTCTCAAAAAGCCAAGGGTGTCTTGATTCACCGTGATGACTGGATTTCCATTACTCCTGAAATCCAACTACTCTTTACAGAATTTTAGAGGTAAACTATGGTAAGTACACAAGAACAATTTGAACAGGTACAGGCTGTTAAAAAATCGATCAATACAGCGAGTGAAGAGGTGAAGAACCAAGCCTTGCTAGCCATGGCTGATCACTTATTAGCAGTTACTGAGGAGATTTTAGCAGCTAATGCTCTTGACATGGAAGCGGCCAAAGGTAAAATCTCGGATGTGATGCTGGATCGTCTTTATTTGGATGCAGGACGTATTCAAGCGATGGCAACTGGTATTCGTGAAGTGGTTGTTTTACCAGACCCCATCGGTGAAGTATTAGAAACCAATCAGCTTGAAAATGGTTTGGTTATCACCAAAAAACGTGTAGCTATGGGGGTCATCGGTATTATCTATGAAAGCCGTCCAAATGTGACGTCTGATGCGGCTGCTTTGGCTCTCAAGAGTGGAAATGCAGTTGTTCTTCGTAGTGGTAAGGATGCCTATCAAACAGCACATGCTATTGTCACAGCCTTGAAGAAGGGTTTGGAGACGACTACTATTTACCCAGATGTGATTCAACTGGTGGAAGATACCAGCCGAGAAAGCAGCTATGCCATGATGAAGGCCAAGGGCTATCTAGACCTTCTCATTCCTCGTGGAGGAGCTGGTTTGATCAATGCAGTGGTTGAGAATGCTATTGTGCCTGTTATCGAGACAGGAACTGGGATTGTCCATGTTTATGTCGATAAGGACGCAGATGAGGACAAGGCACTGTCTATCATCAACAATGCTAAAACTAGTCGTCCTTCTGTCTGCAATGCCATGGAGGTTCTGCTGGTTCATGAAGCCAAGGCAACAAGCTTCCTTCCTCGCTTGGAGAAAGTGCTGGTTGCAGATCGAAAAGAAGCTGGGTTGGAACCAATTCAATTCCGCTTGGATGAGAAAGCAAGTCAGTTTGTTTCAGGTCACGCAGCTGAAGCACAAGACTTTGACACCGAGTTTTTAGACTATGTCCTAGCTGTTAAAGTAGTTTCAAGTCTTGAGGAAGCCGTCGAGCATATTGAAGCACACAGTACTCATCATTCGGATGCCATTGTGACGGAAAATGCTGAGGCCGCAGCTTACTTTACAGATCAAGTGGACTCTGCAGCTGTCTATGTCAATGCCTCAACTCGTTTCACAGATGGAGGCCAATTTGGTCTTGGTTGTGAAATGGGGATTTCTACTCAGAAACTTCATGCGCGTGGCCCAATGGGCTTAAAAGAATTAACCAGTTACAAGTATGTAGTCGCTGGTGATGGACAGATAAGGGAGTAAGAGATGAAGATTGGATTTATCGGTTTGGGGAATATGGGAGCTAGTTTGGCCAAGGCTGTTTTGCAGGCCAAGACGGGTGATGATCTTCTCCTTGCCAATCGTAGTCAAGCTAAGGTGGATGCTTTCATTGCCAACTTCGGTGGTCAGGCTTCTAGCAATGACGAAATTTTTGCAGAAGCAGATGTGATTTTTCTAGGAGTTAAGCCTGCTCAGTTTTCTGAACTGCTTTCTCAATACCAGACCATCCTTGAAAAAAGAGAAAGTCTTCTTTTGATTTCCATGGCAGCTGGATTGACTTTAGAAAAACTCGCTGGTCTTCTTCCAAATCAACACAGAATTATTCGTATGATGCCAAATACTCCTGCTTCTATCGGTCAAGGAGTGATTAGCTATGCCTTATCTCCTAATTGCAGGGCTGAGGACAGTGATCTCTTTTGTCAGCTTTTAGCCCAGGCTGGTCTCTTGGTTGAACTGGGAGAAGGATTAATCGACGCGGCGACAGGTCTTGCAGGTTGTGGACCGGCCTTTGTCTATCTCTTTATTGAGGCCTTGGCAGATGCAGGTGTTCAGACAGGATTACCACGAGAAATAGCATTGAAAATGGCAGCACAAACTGTGGTAGGAGCTGGACAGTTGGTTCTAGAAAGCCAAGAGCATCCTGGAGTCTTAAAAGACCAAGTTTGTAGCCCAGGCGGTTCGACTATCGCTGGTGTAGCAAGCCTAGAAGCGCATGCTTTTCGAGGAACGGTCATGGATGCAGTTCATCAAGCCTACAAACGAACACAAGAATTAGGTAAATAAGAGGTAGTTTTATCTGCCTCTTTTATGGTGGTTGAAATGAGAAGAAAAAAAGATTGTCACAAACACCCATTTTTTTGATAGAATAGAAGTAGTAAAAAAGAAATGAGTTAGACATGTCAAAAGGATTTTTAGTCTCTCTTGAGGGACCAGAGGGAGCAGGAAAGACCAGTGTTTTAGAGGCTCTGCTCCCAATTTTAGAGGAAAAAGGGGTAGAGGTGCTGACGACCCGTGAACCAGGAGGTGTCTTGATTGGGGAGAAGATTCGTCAAGTGATTTTGGACCCAAGTCATACTCAAATGGATGCCAAGACAGAACTTCTTCTCTATATTGCCAGTCGCAGACAGCACTTGGTGGAAAAAGTTCTCCCTGCCCTTGAAGCTGGTAAGTTGGTCATTATGGACCGCTTCATCGATAGTTCCGTTGCCTATCAGGGATTTGGTCGTGGCTTGGATATTGACGCCATTGATTGGCTCAATCACTTTGCGACAGATGGCCTTAAACCCGATTTGACACTCTATTTTGACATCGAGGTGGAAGAAGGGCTGGCTCGCATTGCTGCTAATAGCAATCGTGAGGTCAATCGTTTGGACTTGGAAGGTTTGGACTTGCATAAAAAAGTTCGTAAAGGTTATCTTTCTCTCTTGGAAAAAGAAGGAAATCGCATTGTCAAGATTGATGCTAGTCTCCCTTTGGAACAAGTTGTGGATGCTACCAAGGTAGTCTTATTTGACAGAATGGGCTTGGGGCTTGGCTAAATGAAACAAGAAGAATTAAAGGCTTGGCAGCCAGACCAGTTTGACCGCTTTGTCCGTATCCTAGAACAAGACCAGCTCAATCATGCCTACCTCTTTTCAGGTTTCTTTGGAAGCTTGGAAATGGCGCAGTTTTTGGCTAAAAGTCTCTTTTGCACGGATAAGGTAGGCGTTCTACCATGTGAGAAATGCCGAAATTGTAAGCTGATTGAACAGGGAGAATTTCCCGATGTCACCTTGATTAAACCAGTCAATCAGGTCATTAAGACAGAACGCATCCGGGAATTGGTGGGACAGTTTTCTCAAGCAGGGATTGAAAGCCAGCAACAGGTCTTTATTATCGAGCAAGCTGATAAAATGCATCCTAACGCAGCTAATTCTCTGCTCAAGGTCATCGAAGAACCCCAGAGTGAAGTTTATATTTTTTTCTTGACCAGCGATGAGGAAAAGATCTTACCAACAATTCGAAGTCGGACCCAGATTTTCCACTTTAAAAAGCAAGAAGAAAAACTCATCTATCAATTAGAACAAGCAGGTCTGGTCAAGAAAAAAGCAACTCTTTTAGCCCAGTTTAGTCAATCGCGAGCTGAAGCAGAAAAGTTGGCTAATCATGCAAGTTTTTGGACCTTGGTCGATGAAAGTGAACGCTTACTGACTTGGTTAGTAGCTAAGAAAAAAGAAAGTTATCTGCAAGTTGCCAAACTAGCTAGCTTGGCAGATGACAAGGAAAAACAAGATCAGGTTTTACGGATTCTTGAAGTCCTCTGTGGGCAGGACCTCCTGCAAGCAAGAGTAAGAGTGATTCTACAAGATTTGCTAGAAGCTAGAAAAATGTGGCAAGCTAATGTCAGCTTTCAAAATGCCATGGAATATCTGGTCTTGAAAGAAATATAAACTCAAAAATGAACGATAATGAAAGGAAAGGGCTGTTTTATGGACAAAAAAGAATTATTTGACGCGCTGGATGATTTTTCCCAACAGTTATTGGTAACCTTGGCCGATGTGGAAGCCATCAAGAAAAATCTCAAGAGCTTGGTAGAAGAAAATACAGCTCTTCGCTTGGAAAATAGTAAGTTGCGCGAACGCTTGGGTGAGGTGGAAGCAGATGCTCCTGTCAAGGCTAAGCATGTTCGTGAAAGTGTCCGTCGCATTTACCGTGATGGATTTCACGTTTGTAATGATTTTTATGGACAACGTCGGGAGCAGGACGAGGAATGTATGTTTTGTGACGAGTTGTTATACAGGGAGTAGGCATGCAGATTCAAAAAAGTTTTAAGGGGCAGTCTCCCTACGGCAAGCTGTACCTAGTGGCAACGCCGATTGGCAATTTAGATGATATGACCTTTCGAGCTATTCAGACCTTGAAAGAGGTGGACTGGATTGCTGCTGAGGACACGCGCAATACAGGTCTTTTGCTCAAGCATTTTGACATTTCTACTAAGCAGATCAGTTTTCATGAGCACAATGCCAAGGAAAAGATTCCTGATTTGATTGGTTTCCTGAAAGCAGGACAAAGTATTGCTCAGGTTTCTGATGCGGGTCTGCCTAGCATCTCAGACCCTGGTCATGATTTGGTTAAGGTAGCCATTGAGGAAGAAATTGCTGTTGTCACAGTTCCAGGTGCCTCTGCAGGAATTTCTGCCTTGATTGCCAGTGGTTTAGCGCCACAGCCTCATATCTTTTATGGTTTTTTACCGAGAAAATCAGGCCAGCAAAAGCAATTTTTCGACTTGAAAAAAGACTATCCAGAAACCCAGATTTTCTATGAATCGCCTCATCGTGTGGCAGATACTTTGGAAAATATGCTAGAAGTCTATGGTGAGCGCTCGGTTGTATTGGTTAGAGAATTGACCAAAATCTATGAAGAATACCAAAGAGGTACCATTTCTGAATTGATGGAAAGCATCGCTGAAACGCCACTCAAGGGCGAATGCCTTCTCATTGTTGAAGGTTCCATTCAAGATGTGGAAGAAAAAGACGAGGAAGACTTATTCTTAGAAATCCAAGCTCGTATCCAGCAAGGCATGAAGAAAAATCAAGCTATCAAGGAAGTAGCTAAGATTTACCAGTGGAATAAGAGTCAACTCTACGCTGCCTATCACGACTGGTAAGAAAAACAAGAAAATGACTAAACAGGGAAGTTTGCCTTCTTCCCTTTTTTTGTTATACTAGTAGAAGAAAAAATAGAAAGATTTGTGGGTGCCAAACAATCCAGTGGCTTGTTTGGAGATGGACTGAGGTTCCACCCAAAGAGGTATTAGTGTCGTGTCTCAATCTTATATCAATGTTATCGGTGCTGGTTTGGCAGGTTCTGAAGCAGCCTACCAAATCGCAGAACGTGGTATTCCAGTTAAACTCTATGAAATGCGTGGTGTCAAGTCAACACCCCAGCACAAAACAGACAATTTTGCAGAGTTAGTTTGTTCTAATTCCCTTCGTGGGGATGCTTTGACAAATGCAGTGGGTCTTCTCAAGGAAGAAATGCGTCGCTTGGGTTCTGTTATTTTGGAATCTGCTGAGGCTACACGTGTTCCTGCAGGTGGAGCCCTTGCGGTGGACCGTGATGGTTTCTCTCAAATGGTGACCGAAAAAGTGGCCAATCACCCCTTGATTGAAGTGGTTCGTGATGAAATTACAGAATTGCCGACAGATGTTATTACAGTTGTGGCGACTGGTCCTTTGACCAGCGATGCCCTAGCTGAGAAGATTCATGCCCTTAATGATGGCGATGGTTTCTATTTCTACGATGCGGCAGCGCCTATTATCGACGTCAACACCATCGATATGAGCAAGGTCTATCTCAAGTCTCGTTATGATAAGGGAGAAGCAGCCTATCTCAATGCGCCTATGACCAAGCAAGAATTTATGGATTTCCATGAAGCCTTGGTCAATGCGGAAGAAGCACCGCTCAATTCTTTCGAAAAAGAAAAGTATTTTGAAGGTTGTATGCCTGTTGAAGTCATGGCTAAACGAGGTATTAAAACCATGCTTTATGGTCCTATGAAACCAGTGGGTCTGGAGTATCCAGACGACTATACTGGACCTCGTGATGGCGAATTCAAAACACCGTACGCGGTTGTTCAACTTCGTCAGGACAATGCGGCTGGTAGCCTCTACAATATTGTCGGTTTCCAGACTCACCTCAAATGGGGAGAACAAAAGCGTGTCTTCCAAATGATTCCAGGTCTTGAAAATGCTGAGTTTGTTCGTTATGGTGTCATGCACCGCAATTCTTATATGGATTCACCAAACCTTCTTGAGCAAACCTATCGTTCCAAGAAACAGCCAAACCTCTTCTTTGCTGGTCAGATGACGGGTGTGGAAGGCTATGTAGAGTCAGCTGCTTCAGGCTTGGTTGCGGGAATTAACGCGGCTCGTCTCTTCAAGGGAGAAAGCGAGGCTATTTTCCCAGAAACAACAGCGATTGGAAGTCTGGCTCATTACATCACCCATGCCGACAGCAAACACTTCCAACCAATGAATGTCAATTTCGGAATTATCAAGGAGTTGGAAGGTGAGCGTATCCGTGATAAGAAGGCTCGTTATGAAAAAATTGCAGAGCGTGCTCTTAGCGACTTAGAGGAATTTTTAACAGTCTAATTTTTTTGAAAGAATTGCTCATGATACTATAAAAATCTTAGAAATTGTGATAAAATAGGTAGGATAAAAAAAGGAGAGTGAAAATGGCGAATCCCAAGTATAAACGTATTTTAATCAAGTTATCAGGTGAAGCCCTTGCCGGTGAACGTGGCGTAGGGATTGATATCCAAACAGTTCAAACAATCGCAAAAGAGATTCAAGAAGTTCATAGCTTAGGTATCGAAATTGCCCTTGTTATCGGTGGAGGAAATCTCTGGCGTGGGGAACCTGCTGCAGAAGCAGGAATGGACCGTGTTCAGGCAGATTACACAGGAATGCTTGGGACTGTTATGAATGCTCTTGTGATGGCAGATTCATTGCAACAAGTTGGTGTCGATACGCGTGTACAAACAGCTATTGCCATGCAACAAGTGGCTGAGCCTTATGTCCGTGGACGTGCCCTTCGTCACCTTGAAAAAGGCCGTATCGTTATCTTTGGTGCTGGAATTGGTTCACCTTACTTCTCAACAGATACAACAGCGGCCCTTCGTGCAGCTGAAATCGAAGCGGATGCTATCCTTATGGCTAAAAATGGCGTAGATGGTGTTTACAATGCCGATCCTAAGAAGGACAAGACAGCCGTTAAATTTGAAGAATTGACCCACCGTGACGTTATCAATAAAGGCCTTCGTATCATGGACTCAACAGCTTCAACCCTCTCAATGGATAACGATATTGACTTGGTTGTCTTCAACATGAACCAACCAGGCAACATTAAACGTGTCGTATTTGGTGAAAATATCGGAACAACAGTTTCAAATAATATAGAAGAAAAGGAATAAGAAAGATTATGGCTAACGCAATTATTGAAAAAGCTAAAGAGAGAATGACCCAGTCTCACCAATCACTTGCTCGTGAATTTGGTGGTATCCGTGCTGGTCGTGCCAATGCAAGTTTGCTCGACCGTGTACATGTAGAATATTATGGAGTAGAAACTCCTCTTAACCAAATCGCTTCAATTACGATTCCAGAAGCGCGTGTTTTGTTGGTAACACCATTTGACAAGTCTTCATTGAAAGACATCGAACGTGCCTTGAACGCTTCTGATCTTGGTATCACACCAGCTAACGACGGTTCTGTTATTCGTTTGGTTATCCCTGCTCTTACAGAAGAAACTCGTCGTGACCTTGCTAAAGAAGTGAAGAAGGTTGGTGAGAATGCTAAGGTGGCTGTCCGCAATATCCGTCGCGATGCTATGGACGAAGCTAAGAAACAAGAAAAAGCAAAAGAAATCACTGAAGACGAATTGAAGACTCTTGAAAAAGACATTCAAAAAGTAACAGACGATGCTGTTAAACACATCGATGACATGACTGCCAATAAAGAGAAAGAACTTTTGGAAGTCTAAGAAATAAACAGAAAAACTCAGTTGGCATTGCTGGCTGAGTTTTATTCGAAAGAAGGAAATATGAATACAAATCTTGCAAGTTTTATCGTTGGACTCATCATCGATGAAAATGACCGTTTTTACTTTGTGCAAAAGGATGGTCAAACCTATGCTCTTGCTAAGGAAGAAGGTCAACATACAGTAGGGGATACGGTCAAAGGTTTTGCCTACACGGATATGAAGCAAAAACTCCGCCTGACAACCTTAGAAGTGACTGCCACTCAGGACCAATTTGGTTGGAGTCGTGTCACAGAAGTACGCAAGGACTTGGGTGTCTTTGTGGATACAGGCCTTCCTGACAAGGAAATCGTTGTGTCACTCGATATTCTCCCTGAACTTAAGGAACTCTGGCCTAAGAAGGGTGACCAACTCTACATACGTCTTGAAGTGGACAAGAAAGATCGTATCTGGGGCCTCTTGGCCTATCAAGAAGACTTCCAACGTCTGGCTCGTCCTGCCTACAACAATATGCAGAACCAAAACTGGCCAGCCATTGTTTACCGTCTCAAGTTATCAGGAACTTTTGTTTACCTGCCAGAAAACAACATGCTTGGCTTTATTCATCCTAGCGAGCGCTACGCAGAGCCACGTTTGGGTCAAGTCTTAGATGCGCGTGTCATTGGTTTCCGTGAAGTGGACCGCACTCTGAACCTCTCCCTCAAACCTCGTTCTTTTGAGATGTTGGAAAATGATGCTCAGATGATTTTGACCTACTTGGAAAGCAATGGCGGTTTCATGACCTTAAATGATAAATCATCTCCTGATGACATCAAGGCTACCTTTGGTATTTCTAAAGGTCAGTTTAAAAAGGCACTTGGTGGCTTGATGAAGGCTGGCAAAATCAAGCAAGACCAGTTTGGGACAGAGTTGATTTAGGGTGGCATATGAGAAAATCATTTTACACTTGGCTCATGACCGAGCGCAATCCTAAAAGCAACAGTCCCAAGGCCATATTGGCAGACCTAGCTTTTGAAGAGTCTTCCTTCCCAAAACACACCGATGATTTTGATGAGGTGAGTAGATTTTTGGAGGAGCATGCCAGTTTCTCTTTTAACCTAGGAGACTTTGACGCTATCTGGCAAGAATACTTAGAACACTAGCATGATTCACTGGGTTTGGGCTAGTAATTTCTCCACCCCTTTGCTATAATAAAAAGAAATAAAAGGATTAGAGAGGTTCTTTATTTGAAGGAACATTCAATAGATATTCAACTAAGTCATCCAGATGACCTGTTTCATCTTTTTGGTTCCAATGAGCGCCATCTCCGTTTGATGGAAGAAGAGCTCGATGTGGTGATTCATGCTCGTACGGAGATTGTCCAGGTTTTGGGCAAAGAGACTGCCTGTGAGGAAGCCCGTCAGGTTATCCAGGCATTGATGGTCTTGGTGAATCGTGGGATGACCGTTGGTACGCCAGATGTGGTGACTGCAATTAGTATGGTCAAAAACGATGAAATTGACAAGTTTGTCGCCCTTTACGAAGAAGAAATCATCAAAGATAATACAGGGAAGCCGATCCGTGTCAAAACCTTGGGTCAAAAACTTTATGTGGACAGTGTCAAACAGCATGATGTGACCTTTGGAATCGGACCCGCAGGAACAGGGAAGACCTTTCTTGCAGTGACCTTAGCAGTGACCGCCCTTAAACGTGGGCAAGTCAAGCGAATTATCCTAACTCGTCCAGCAGTGGAAGCAGGTGAGAGTCTTGGATTTCTTCCGGGTGACCTCAAGGAAAAGGTCGATCCTTACCTTCGCCCTGTTTATGATGCCTTGTATCAGATTCTGGGAAAAGACCAAACGACTCGTCTCATGGAGCGTGAAATTATCGAGATTGCGCCCCTTGCCTATATGCGTGGACGAACCTTGGATGATGCCTTTGTCATTCTCGATGAGGCGCAAAATACGACCATCATGCAGATGAAGATGTTTTTGACTCGTTTAGGTTTTCATTCTAAGATGATTGTCAATGGAGATATCAGTCAGATTGACCTGCCACGTAATGTCAAGTCCGGTTTGATTGATGCTCAAGAAAAACTCAAGAATATTCACCAAATTGACTTTGTTCATTTTTCAGCCAAGGATGTGGTTCGCCATCCAGTTGTCGCTCAGATTATCCGAGCTTATGAACCAGCTCCAGTTAAAAAAGAAGAGAGTGAAGAGTTAGAGTCTCAACCTCTATTTGAAGGATAGTTCTTTTGTACTTAAAGTTATCTCAATACCAAGTATAAATTTGCGTTTTAAATATTTCATTCAATATCCTTATCTTAGTTAGAAACTTTTCAAGTGGTGGAATCCTATGGAATCAATCTTTTTAAAACTAGCACAGTATCCAATAGTGGAGACAGAGCGTTTATTGCTTAGACCTGTAACCTTGAATGATGCGGAAGCTATGTTTGAGTATGCCTCGGATAAGGATAATACACGTTACACTTTTCTAACCAATCAAAATTTAGAAGAAACTAAAAATAATATTGCTCAGTTTTATTTAGCCAATCCATTAGGGCGTTGGGGAATAGAACTGAAATGCAATGGCAAATTTATTGGAACCATTGACTTGCACAAGATTGATTCTGTTCTTAAGAAGGCAGCTATTGGCTACATTATCAATAAAAAGTATTGGAATCAAGGATTGACGACAGAAGCCAATCGTGCCGTAATTGAGCTAGCTTTTGAGAAGATAGGGATGAATAAGTTGATTGCTCTTCACGATAAGGACAATCCTGCATCTGGAAAGGTCATGGAAAAATCAGGAATGCATTTTTCTCACGAAGAACCTTATGCTTGTATGGACCAGCATGAAAAAGGCAGAATCGTTACAAGAGTTCATTATATCCTCACCAAGGAAGACTATTTTGCAAATAAATAAGCAGTTGAGAAGAAATTTTCAACTGTTTTTTTCTTCCTCTTACGAATAATCTAAGAGAGGAGAAAATATGGAAGCAATTATCGAGAAAATTAAAGAGTATAAAATCATTGTCATCTGTACTGGTCTGGGCTTGCTTGTAGGCGGATTTTTCCTGCTAAAGCCAGCTCCACACATACCTGTCAAAGAAACGAATTTGCAGGCAGAAGTTGCAGCTGTTTCCAAGGATTCGGTATCCGAAAATGAAGTGAAGAAGGAAGAACCGGTTGAACAAGATCTAATCACAGTAGATGTAAAAGGCGCTGTTAAAGCACCTGGAATTTATGATTTGCCGGTAGGTAGTCGGGTCAATGATGCCGTTCAGAAGGCTGGTGGCTTGACAGAGCAAGCAGACAGCAAGTCGCTCAATCTAGCTCAGAAAGTTAGTGATGAGGCTCTGGTTTACGTTCCAACTAAGGGAGAAGAAGCAGCTAGTCAGCAGGCAGGTTCTGGAGTGGCTTCTTCAACAAGCAAGGACAAGAAGGTCAATCTCAACAAGGCTAGTCTGGAAGAGCTTAAACAGGTCAAGGGATTAGGTGGCAAACGAGCCCAGGATATTATTGACCATCGTGAATCAAATGGAAAATTCAAGTCGGTTGATGAACTTAAGAAGGTCTCTGGCATTGGTGCTAAAACGATAGAAAAGCTAAAAGACTATGTTACAGTGGATTAAGAATTTCTCTATTCCCCTAATTTACCTGAGTTTTCTGTTACTTTGGCTTTACTACGCCATTTTCTCATCATCTTATCTCGCATTGCTAGGTTTTGTTTTTCTGCTAGTCTGTCTCTTTATTCAATTTCCTTGGAAATCAGCAGGCAGAGTTCTAGTGATTTGTGGAGTCTTTGGCTTTTGGTTTCTGTTTCAAAATTGGCAACAGAGCCAAGCGAGTCAAAATTTGGCGGATTCTCTTGAGAGTGTACGGATTTTGCCTGATACTATTAAGGTCAATGGTGACAGTCTATCATTTCGTGGCAAGTCTGATGGACGCATTTTTCAAGTCTATTATAAACTCCAGTCCGAGGAGGAGAAAGAAGTCTTTCAAGCTTTAACCGACCTTCATGAGATAGGACTAGAAGGGAAGCTTTCGGAGCCAGAAGGGCAGAGAAATTTTGGTGGCTTTGACTACCAAGCCTATCTGAAGACTCAGGGGATTTACCAGACTCTCAATATCAAAAAAATCCAGTCACTTCAAAAGGTTGGCAGTTGGGATATAGGTGAAAACCTGTCCAGTTTACGTCGAAAGGCTGTGGTTTGGATTAAGACGTACTTTCCAGACCCTATGCGCAATTACATGACAGGTCTCTTGCTAGGATATCTGGACACCGACGTTGAGGAGATGAATGAGCTTTATTCTAGTCTAGGAATTATCCACCTCTTTGCCTTGTCGGGGATGCAGGTAGGCTTTTTCATGGATGGATTTAAGAAACTTCTCTTGCGATTGGGCTTGACCCAAGAAAAGTTGAAATGGCTGACTTATCCCTTTTCCCTTATCTATGCAGGACTGACAGGATTTTCAGCATCAGTTATTCGCAGTCTATTGCAGAAGCTACTGGCTCAACATGGCGTTAAGGGTTTGGATAATTTTGCCTTGACGGTCCTTATCCTCTTTATCATCATGCCCAACTTTTTCTTGACAGCAGGAGGTGTTTTGTCCTGCGCTTATGCTTTTATCTTGACCATGACTAGTAAAGAAGGAGAGGGGCTCAAGGCTGTTGCCAGAGAAAGTTTAGTCATTTCCTTGGGAATATTGCCTATTTTGTCCTTTTATTTCGCAGAATTTCAGCCTTGGTCCATCCTCTTGACCTTTGTCTTTTCCTTTCTATTTGACTTGGTCTTTTTACCGCTCTTGTCTGTCTTATTTGCCCTTTCCTTTCTCTATCCAGTCATTCAGCTGAATTTTATTTTGGAATGGTTGGAGGGAATGATTCGCTTTGTATCACAGGTGGCAAGTAGACCTCTGGTCTTTGGACAACCCAATGCATGGCTTTTAGTTCTATTGTTAATTTCCTTGGCTTTGGTCTATGATTTGAGGAAAAACATTAAAAGGCTAGCAGTATTGAGCTTGTTGATTACAGGACTCTTTTTCTTGACAAAGCATCCACTGGAAAATGAAATTACCATGCTTGATGTTGGGCAGGGGGAAAGTATTTTCCTACGGGATGTAAATGGGAAGACCATTCTCATAGATGTAGGTGGCAAGGCAGAATCTGATAAGAAAATCGAAAAATGGCAAGAAAAGGCGACGACCAGCAATGCACAGAGAAGCTTGATACCCTATCTCAAAAGTCGAGGAGTAGCCAAGATTGACCAGCTAATTTTGACCAACACTGACAAGGAACATGTTGGAGATTTGTTGGAGGTGACCAAGGCTTTCCATGTAGGCGAAATTTTAGTGTCAAAAGGCAGTTTGAAACAGAAGGAATTTGTAGCAGAACTACAGGCGACTCAAACCAAGGTTAGTAGTGTGTCAGTGGGAGAGAACCTTCCAATTTTTGGAAGTCAGTTAGAAGTCCTATCTCCAAGGAAAATGGGAGATGGAAATCATGAAGATTCTCTGGTTCTGTATGGGAAACTCTTGGATAAGTATTTTCTTTTCACAGGAAATTTGGAGGAGAAAGGAGAGAAGGACTTGTTGAAGCAGTATCCTGACCTAGAGGTGGATGTTTTGAAAGCTAGCCAACATGGCTCTAAAAAATCATCAAGTTCAGCCTTTCTAGAACAACTCAAACCAGAGTTTACTCTCATCTCAGTTGGAAAGAACAATCGAACCAAACTCCCCCATCAGGAAACTTTGACACGACTGGAAGGTATCAATAGCAAAGTATATCGAACTGACCAGCATGGAGCTATACGCTTTAGGGGGTGGAAAAATTGGAAAATCGAAACGGTTGGTTAATTTTTCCTTCTAAAGGTGAATTTTAAGTTCAAGTTAGCCATCAAGAAGTCTTCTCTGGGTGACTTGTAGTTCAAGCATTTTTTAGGATAGTTATTAATCCAATTTTCGATGAATGCGACTTCTTTGGGAGTCGTTTTCTTAGTTCCCTTAGGTAACCATCTACGAATGAGCCTGTTGTGATTCTCATTAGTTCCCCTTTCCCAAGAGGCATAGGGGTGTGCATAATAGATATGTTCCTTAGAAAACACATCAAACAATCGGTTGAATTCCGTTCCATTATCTGCCGTAATGGATAGAATCTGGTGTTGTTTTAAGATGAGTTTTAGAGCCTGATTGACCGCCTCAGCGCTTTTATTTGGAATCAATCGGATAATCTGATGCCTACTCCTTCGATCAGTTAAGACCAGTAAACAATAATTTTTCGCTCTTGTAAGTAGAACCGTATCAATCTCATAATGCCTATTTTCCAATCGCAGATTGATAACTTCAGGACGCTGTTCGATAGATTGACCAGCGGGTTTAAAATTGGAGCTAGCTTGTTTCTTAACAGATTTTCCTTTTCTAGGATAGAGCAGATCCTGTTTGGTTAACCCCAATTTTCCATGATGAATCCAGTAGTAGATGGTAGAAATGCCCACGTTAACCTCCTTAGCCTTGACCATCATTTCATGAGAAAACTTTTGATTATGATAGCGGAGAATCTTTTCCTTTAGTTCTTTGGTTAAGCTTGATTTCTTGACCGAGTGCTTGCGATTGCTTTCATAAGCTTGTTGAGCATAGTCGGCAGAATAAACCTTTTTGAAGCGCCCTTTTCCAACACATTGTAGAATTGTCCCGCGCTTGATTTCAGTGTGGATAGTTTGAGGAGCTTTTCCAAGTAGAGAAGCAATTTTTCTATTTGATTTCCCTTCTTTTTTCCATCTTTCGATTAAGCGACGGCTATCGATTGTCAAATGTTTGCCTTTTGTAGTATAATTGTCTTGCATCTCTGTGCCTTTCTTGTGTTTGTGGTTGAACAACAAGTATAACACAGAGGTGTTTTCTTATGCCTAAATTAGCTTTCATTTGGTAAGAGGAACCCTTGAAGCTGTTTTGTCAAATGAAATCGAAGACTAGCTATCAGCTAGTTGAACCATCTAATTTTTAGGAGGGCTGGGTGGCTAACTTCATTATAGAACACTATTTTTTCCTTCTAAACCAACTTTTCTTCTATATATAGGAGCTAAGTCTTGACAGTTATGGCAAAATGGTTTACACTTTATAAAGTTTATTACTTTGAAAAGGTGTGATACTGTGGCTACGGCAACAAAAAAGAAAAAATCAACAGTTAAAAAAAATCTAGTAATCGTGGAGTCGCCTGCTAAGGCCAAGACGATTGAAAAATATTTAGGCAGAAACTACAAGGTTTTAGCCAGTGTCGGGCATATCCGTGATTTGAAGAAATCCAGTATGTCCGTCGATATTGAAAATAATTATGAACCGCAATATATCAATATCCGAGGAAAAGGCCCTCTCATCAATGACTTGAAAAAAGAAGCTAAAAAAGCTAATAAAGTCTTTCTGGCGAGTGACCCGGACCGTGAAGGAGAAGCGATTTCTTGGCATTTGGCCCATATTCTCAACTTGGATGAAAATGATGCCAACCGTGTGGTCTTCAATGAAATCACCAAGGATGCGGTCAAAAATGCTTTTAAAGAACCTCGTAAGATTGATATGGATTTGGTCGATGCCCAACAGGCTCGTCGTGTTTTGGATCGCTTGGTCGGGTATTCGATTTCGCCTATTTTGTGGAAGAAGGTCAAGAAGGGCTTATCAGCAGGGCGCGTACAGTCCATTGCGCTTAAACTCATCATTGATCGTGAGAATGAAATCAATGCTTTTCAGCCAGAAGAATACTGGACAATTGATGGCGTCTTTAAAAAGGGAACCAAGCAATTTCAGGCATCCTTCTATGGAGTAGATGGCAAAAAGCTGAAACTGACCAGCAATGACGAGGTTAAGGAGGTCTTGTCTCGTCTGACTAGCAAAGATTTTTCAGTAGATCAGGTAGATAAGAAAGAGCGCAAACGCAATGCTCCTTTACCTTATACTACTTCATCTATGCAGATGGATGCTGCCAATAAAATCAATTTCCGTACTCGAAAAACCATGATGGTTGCCCAACAGCTCTATGAAGGGATTAATATTGGTTCTGGTGTGCAAGGTTTAATTACCTATATGCGTACCGATTCGACTCGTATCAGTCCAGTGGCGCAAAATGAAGCAGCAAGTTTCATTACAGACCGTTTTGGTAGCAAGTATTCTAAGCATGGTAGCAAGGTCAAAAATGCTTCAGGAGCTCAGGATGCCCACGAGGCGATTCGTCCGTCTAGTGTCTTTAATACACCTGAAAGTATTGCTAAGTATTTGGACAAGGATCAGCTCAAGCTTTATACTCTTATTTGGAATCGTTTTGTAGCGAGTCAGATGACAGCGGCTGTCTTTGATACCATGGCTGTTAAATTGTCTCAAAATGGGGTCCAATTTGCTGCCAATGGTAGTCAGGTTAAGTTTGATGGTTATCTTGCTATTTATAATGATTCTGATAAGAATAAGATGTTACCAGATATGGCTGTTGGAGATGTGGTTAAGCAGGTCAATAGCAAACCAGAGCAACATTTCACTCAACCGCCTGCTCGTTATTCTGAAGCGACATTGATTAAGACCTTGGAGGAAAATGGGGTTGGACGTCCGTCAACCTACGCACCGACCATTGAAACTATTCAGAAACGTTATTATGTTCGCCTTGCAGCCAAACGCTTTGAACCGACAGAGTTGGGAGAAATTGTTAACAAGCTCATCGTTGAATATTTCCCAGATATCGTAAACGTGACCTTCACGGCTGAAATGGAAGGAAAACTGGATGATGTCGAAGTCGGAAAAGAGCAGTGGCAACGTGTCATTGATGCCTTTTACAAACCATTCTCTAAAGAAGTCGCCAAGGCTGAAGAAGAAATGGAAAAAATCCAGATTAAGGATGAACCAGCTGGATTTGATTGTGAAGTGTGTGGCAGTCCAATGGTCATTAAACTTGGTCGTTTTGGTAAGTTCTACGCTTGTAGCAATTTCCCAGATTGCCGTCATACCCAAGCAATCGTGAAAGAGATTGGTGTTGAGTGTCCAAGTTGTCATCAGGGACAAATCATTGAGCGTAAAACCAAACGTAACCGCCTCTTCTATGGTTGCAATCGCTATCCAGAATGTGAATTTACCTCTTGGGATAAGCCTGTTGGTCGTGACTGTCCAAAATGTGGCAACTTCCTCATGGAGAAAAAAGTCCGTGGTGGTGGCAAGCAGGTTGTTTGTAGCAAGGGTGACTACGAGGAAGAAAAGATTAAATAAGAGGAGAGTCCTGAAAGTGAATTTCAGGCTCTTTTTGGTTAGAACTTGACAAAATTCATCATTTTATGCGAAACTAGAAGAAGATTATTTTAACTAGGAGAAGTTATGCGTATTGTTTATCTAATTATTGGTTTTTTATCACTAGCCTTGGCTATTGTTGGGGTTGTTTTACCCTTGTTGCCTACAACGCCTTTCCTTTTGTTGTCTATTGCTTGTTTCTCCAGAAGTTCCAAGCGTTTCGAAGATTGGTTGTATCATACAAAACTCTATCAAGCATATGTAGCTGATTTTCGCGAGACTAAGTCTATTGCGCGTGAACGTAAGAAAAAAATCATCGTATCTATCTATATCTTGATGGGGATTTCTATTTATTTTGCCCCTCTTTTACCGGTCAAAATCGGTCTGGGAGCCTTGACCATCTTTATCACTTATTATCTCTTCAAGGTCATTCCAGACAAAGAGTAAAAAATAGTATCTGTTTTCCTTGATATAAATGAAAGCATATTCACAACAATATGATATAATAAATTCAAAGTAATACTCAAGGAGAATCAAATGATTTACGAATTTTGTGCTGAAAATGTGACCTTGCTTGAAAAAGCGATAGAGGATGGAGCTCGTCGAATCGAACTCTGTGATAATCTTGCAGTTGGTGGGACAACACCCAGCTATGGAGTGACTAAGGCAGCAGTTGAACTGGCAGCTAACTACGATACAACCATTATGACCATGATTCGTCCACGTGGTGGCGATTTTGTCTATAATGAACTAGAAATTGCTATTATGCTAGAAGATATTCGGATGACTGCTCAGGCTGGAAGTCAAGGAGTTGTATTTGGTGCTTTAACTGCTGACAAAAAGTTGGATAAGCCTAATCTTGAAAAGTTAATTGCTGCGTCAAAAGGAATGGAAATTGTCTTTCATATGGCCTTTGATGAATTGAGCGAAGAAGATCAGTTAGAAGCTATTGACTGGCTCAACCAAGCAGGTGTCACCCGTATCCTGACTCGTGCTGGTGTGTCTGGTGACTCCTTAGAAAAACGTTTTGATCACTATCACAGAATTTTGGAGCACGCTAAAGGCAAAATTGAAATTCTACCAGGTGGGGGGATTGACCTTGACAACCGTCAAACCTTTATCGACCAGCTGGGTGTAACACAATTGCATGGTACTAAGGTTGTCTTTTAAAAAATAGAAAGGAACTGCTAGCTTTTGGTAGCAGTTTTCACTTATGTTTGAAATTTTTAAATCCTATCAGTTTAATCAAGAAAAGGCTCGTGCCTATGGTTTTGTAGAAAATAGTGGAGTCTGGACTTATAGTTGCCATATTTTGCAGGGTGATTTTATCATGACTGTGTCTATCACTGCTGATAATGTGAGCTTTCAAGTCTTTGACCAGGAAACGGGTGACCTCTATCCTCAAGTTCATATGGAAAGTATGACAGGAAGTTTTGTTGCAAGTGTCCGTGAGGCTTGTCTGGAGATTCTTTACCAGATTCGGAAGGCTTGTTTTGATGTACAAGATTTTATCTGTCCTCAGACTAAGCGTATCATGGCTCAGATTCAGGAAAAGTATGGTAATCAGTTGGAGTATTTGTGGGAGAAATCGCCTGATACAGCAGTGTTAAGACACGAAGGCAATAAAAAATGGTATGCTGTTTTGATGAGAATCTCTTGGGATAAGCTGGAAAAGGGTAGAGAAGATCTAGTCGAAGCAGTCAACCTCAAACATGATCAAGTAGTGGACCTGCTTTCACAAAAGGGCATTTATCCAGCTTTTCATATGAACAAACGCTACTGGATTAGTGTGGCTTTTGATGATACTTTGTCAGATTCAGCAGTCCTAGAATTGTTTGAAAAAAGTTGGAATTTAACTTCTAAAAAATGAAACATTTCAAGGGTTTTCAATAACTTTCAATTAGCTAAATATTCTATACTGAAGAAATTTTCAGAAAATATTTGATTTTTTCTTGACAAGTGCTTTTGCCTGTGCTAAAATACTAAACAAGATATCAAACGAAGGAGAAAGTCAAACATGAGAACAGCTAAGTTTAATCAATTTGCTTTGTTGTTGAGGTACTCGGGCTAGTGCAAAAAGCATTAGTCCTGTTTGGCTTACCAAGCGGGAGTGAATCAGCATCTCGCTTGGACTTCTAAGCGAGATGTTTTTTTAAAAACCACATTTGGAAAAGGGGAAATCTTATGAGAACAGTTGAATTTCTAGATACCAGCCTTCGGGATGGAGAACAGACACCGGGCGTTAATTTTTCAATCAAGGAAAAAATTGCCATTGCAAGACAGCTGGAGAAATGGGGCATTTCAGCCATAGAAGCTGGTTTTCCAGCGGCGAGTCCTGATTCATTCACAGCAGTGCAGGAGATTGCTAAGGTCTTGAAGAAAACAGCGGTGACTGGTTTGGCACGCTCTGTCAAGTCTGATATTGATGCTTGTTATGAGGCTCTCAAGGACGCCAAGTATCCACAAGTTCACGTCTTTATTGCTACCAGTCCCATTCACCGCAAGTATAAGCTCAATAAGAGCAAGGAAGAGATTTTGGAAGCTATTAAGGAGCATGTTTCCTATGCCCGTTCTAAGTTTGAGATTGTCGAATTCTCTCCTGAGGATGCGACTAGAACAGAGTTGGATTTCCTCTTGCAAGTTGTTCAAACAGCGGTTGATGCAGGGGCGTCTTATATCAATATTCCTGATACGGTAGGATTTACCACACCAGAGGAATATGGAGCTATCTTCAAACACTTGATTGAGAATGTCAAGACGGATCGTCAGATCATCTATTCACCTCACTGTCATGATGATCTTGGAATGGCAGTGGCTAATAGCCTTGCTGCCGTCAAGAATGGGGCAGGACGTGTTGAGGGGACTATCAATGGTATTGGGGAGCGAGCTGGAAATGCTGCCTTGGAAGAAATTGCAGTTGCTCTCAATATTCGCCAAGATTACTATCAAGCAGAAACCAGTATTGTCCTAAATGAGACCATCAATACGTCAGAAATGGTTTCTCGCTTCTCAGGAATTCCAGTTCCTAAAAACAAGGCTGTGGTTGGTGGCAATGCCTTCTCTCACGAGTCTGGTATTCACCAAGATGGAGTTCTTAAAAATCCTCTTACTTATGAGATTATCACCCCTGAATTGGTTGGTGTTAAGAGTAATAGTCTTCCGCTTGGAAAATTGTCAGGTCGCCATGCCTTTGTTGAGAAACTAAGAGAATTGGCCCTAGATTTTACAGAAGAGGATATCAAACCACTCTTTGCTAAGTTCAAGGCTCTGGCAGACAAGAAGCAAGAAATCACAGATGCAGATATTCGTGCTCTGGTAGCTGGAACCATGGTTGAAAACCCAGAAGGCTTCCACTTTGATGATTTACAACTGCAAACCCATGCAGATAATGACATTGAAGCGCTTGTTAGCCTGGCTAATATGGATGGTGAGAAAGTCGAGTTCAACGCGTCAGGACAAGGTTCTGTTGAAGCGGTCTTTAACGCTATCGATAAGTTCTTTAACCAATCTGTCCGTTTGGTGTCCTATACCATTGATGCTGTGACAGATGGAATTGATGCCCAGGCTCGGGTCTTGGTCACTGTTGAAAACAGAGATACAGAAACCATATTTAATGCAGCAGGTCTTGATTTCGATGTGTTGAAGGCTTCGGCTATTGCTTACATCAATGCTAATACCTTTGTTCAAAAAGAGAATGCTGGTGAGATGGGACGTAGCGTTTCCTATCGCGACATGCCTAGTGTGTAAAGGAGAAGGCTATGACAAAGAAAATAGTAGCTCTAGCAGGGGACGGAATTGGCCCAGAAATCATGGAGGCTGGTTTAGAAGTTCTGGAGGCTCTAGCTAAAAAAACAGGCTTTGTCTATGAAATAGACAGACGACCTTTTGGAGGTGCAGGTATTGATGCTGCAGGGCATCCCTTACCTGATGAAACCCTCAAGGCAAGTAGAGAAGCAGATGCCATTCTCCTAGCGGCTATCGGTAGTCCCTGGTATGATAGTGCAACGGTTCGGCCTGAACAAGGCTTGCTGGCTCTCCGTAAGGAACTCAATCTCTATGCTAATATTCGCCCGGTTAAAATATTTGAGAGTCTTAAGCATTTGTCACCTCTCAAACCAGAACGAATTGCTGGTGTAGACTTTGTCGTGGTGCGTGAGTTGACAGGCGGGATTTACTTTGGAGATCATATCCTTGAAGAGCGCAAAGCGCGTGATATCAACGACTATAGCTATGAGGAAGTAGAGCGGATTATTCGCAAGGCCTTTGAAATTGCAAGAAATCGCAGAAAAATCGTTACTAGTATCGATAAGCAAAATGTTCTAGCGACATCAAAACTCTGGCGGAAAGTAGCTGAGAAGGTATCACAGGATTTTCCAGATGTAACCTTGGAGCACCAGTTGGTGGACTCAGCTGCCATGCTCATGATTACCAATCCTGCTAAGTTTGATGTCATCGTGACAGAAAATCTTTTCGGAGATATTCTCTCGGATGAATCAAGCGTTCTATCTGGCACACTTGGAGTTATGCCATCAGCCAGTCATTCTGAAAATGGACCAAGTCTCTATGAACCTATTCACGGTTCAGCACCTGATATTGCTGGTCAAGGCATTGCAAATCCTATCTCCATGATTTTATCAGTGGCCATGATGTTGAGAGATAGTTTTGGTCGTTATGAGGATGCAGAGCGTATTGAGCGTGCTGTTGAAGCTAGTTTAGCGGCTGGTATTTTAACAAGAGATATAGGTGGACAGGCTTCGACTAAGGAAATGACAGAAGCTATTATTGCAAGGTTATGAAGTTAGACGAAAGAATTACTCTAGTCCTTTTGATTTGGAATGTCATGGTTTTCTTGATTTATGGCATTGACAAATCTAAGGCAAGGAGAAGAGTTTGGCGCATCCCAGAGAAAATCTTACTCATTTTATCCTTTACTTGTGGTGGTTTTGGTGCCTGTTTGGCAGGAATCATCTTTCACCACAAGACTCGAAAATGGTATTTTAAAACAGTTTGGTTTCTCGGGATGGTGTCCACACTAGTAGCCTTATATGTTATTTGGAGGTAATGAATGGCAGGAAAATCGATTTTTGATAAATTATGGGACCGTCATGTCATCACAGGAGAAGAGGGGCAGCCGCAACTCATGTATGTGGATCAGCACTATATCCACGAGGTGACCAGTCCTCAGGCTTTTCAAGGATTACGAGATGCAGGACGCAGATTGAGACGACCAGACTTGACATTTGGAACCTTTGACCACAATGTCCCGACAGTCAATATCTACGATATTCGAGATGTGATTTCTAAGGCTCAAATTGATAAGCTGGCTGAAAATGTTGAGGAGTTTGGGATTGAACATGCGGCCCACGGTTCTGAAAAACAGGGGATCGTTCATATGGTTGGTCCAGAGACAGGACGGACCCAACCAGGAAAATTCATCGTCTGTGGAGACAGTCATACGGCTACTCACGGAGCTTTTGGAGCTATCGCCTTTGGGATTGGGACTAGTGAGGTTGAGCATGTCTTCGCTACCCAGACACTCTGGCAGGTCAAACCCAAGAAAATGCTGGTAGAATTCACTGGTGTTCCTCAAAAAGGAGTTTATTCTAAGGATTTCATTCTAGCCTTGATTGCCAAGTACGGCGTTGCCTGTGGTGTTGGCTATGTGGTGGAATATCGGGGACAAGCTATTGATGCACTGAGCATGGAAGAGCGAATGACCATCTGCAATATGTCCATCGAGTTTGGATCCAAGATGGGAATCATGAATCCGGATCAAACCACCTATGATTATCTCAAGGGAAGAGAATGTGTTCCAGAGGACTTTGAAGAGGCTGTGGCGGATTGGAAAACAATTGTCAGTGATGAGGATGCCGTTTATGATAAAGTTATCCAGATGGATGTCTCAGACTTGGCTCCCATGGTGACCTGGGGAACCAATCCTGCTATGGGCGTTGACTTTGACAGTAGTTTCCCAGAAATTAAGGATATGAATGATGAACGTGCCTACAATTACATGGATTTAGAACCTGGTCAAAAGCCAGCTGATATTGAACTAGGCTATATCTTTATCGGTTCATGTACCAATGCTCGTCTCAGCGATTTGCAACTGGCTGCGCGATTTGTTAAAGGGAAGAAAATATCCCCCAACTTAACGGCTATTGTAGTCCCAGGCTCTCGTCCTGTCAAACGAGCTGCTGAGAAGTTGGGCTTAGACAAGGTCTTTCTAGATGCTGGATTTGAGTGGAGAGACCCAGGTTGCTCTATGTGCCTAGGGATGAATCCTGACAAGGTTCCAGATGGCGTTCACTGCGCCTCAACCAGCAATCGTAACTTTGAAGACAGACAGGGCTTTGGTGCTAAGACCCATCTCTGCAGTCCAGCCATGGCAGCAGCAGCAGCTATCGCAGGGCGTTTCGTAGATGTTCGGCAAATGCCAGAAGCCCAGTAAGGAGAGGATATGGAGAAATTTACAGTTTATACGGGAACGACCGTTCCTCTCATGAATGATAACATCGACACCGACCAAATCCTACCCAAGCAGTTTCTCAAGTTAATTGATAAAAAAGGCTTTGGTAAGTACCTCATGTATGCTTGGCGTTATTTGGATGACAAGTATACTGAGGACCCAGACTTTGTCTTTAACCGACCTGAATATCGCAAAGCCAGTATTCTCATCTCAGGGGATAACTTTGGTGCAGGCTCTTCGAGGGAGCATGCAGCCTGGGCTCTAGCGGACTATGGTTTTAAGGTTGTGATTGCAGGGTCTTTCGGTGACATTCATTACAATAATGAACTCAATAATGGCATGTTGCCTATTGTCCAGCCCAGAGAGGTTCGAGAGAAACTAGCCCAGCTAAAACCAAGTGACCAGGTAACTGTGGACTTGGAACAACAAAAAATCATCTCACCAATTGGAGAATTCACTTTTGAAATCGATAGCGAGTGGAAACACAAGCTCTTAAATGGTTTGGATGATATCGGTATTACCTTGCAGTATGAAGATTTGATTGCTGCTTATGAAAAACAACGACCAGCCTACTGGCAGGATTAGAAGAAAAATAGAAAAGGAAATAGAACTATGACAAAACACATTCAATGGAACGGAACACTTTCACAAGAAGGCTATGATATTTTAAAAGGTGAGGGCGGTTGTATTGTTTGCCCTACTAAAGTTGGTTACATCATCATGACTAGCGATAAGGCTGGTCTTGAACGTAAGTTTGAAGCCAAAGAACGTAACCGTAACAAACCAGGTGTTGTTCTCTGTGGTAGCATGGATGAGCTTCGCGCCTTAGCACAACTCAACCCAGAAATTGAAGCCTTCTACCAAAAACATTGGGATGAAGACATTCTTCTTGGTTGTATCCTACCTTGGAAACCAGAAGCCTTTGAAAAACTGAAATCATACGGTGATGGCCGTGAAGAACTGATGACTGATGTGCGTGGCACTAGCTGTTTTGTTATCAAATTTGGGAAAGCTGGTGAACAATTGGCTGCCAAACTTTGGGAAGAAGGCAAAATGGTTTACGCTTCATCTGCAAATCCATCTGGAAAAGGAAACCGTGGTAAGGTAGAAGGTATCGGAGAACGCATCGAAGGAGCTGTTGACCTTGTTATCGAGGCAGATGACTATGTGGCATCCATCCAACCAGACAAAACGATTGAAACTCGCTACGAGCAAGGTGTGATGGTCTCTATGGTTGATAAAGACGGCAAACTCATCCCAGAACAAGGAGGAGCACGTTCAACTTCACCAGCTCCAGTTGTAATCCGCAAAGGGCTTGACATTGATAAAATCATGATGCACCTGTCAGACACCTTTAACTCATGGGACTACCGTCAGGGAGAGTATTATTAAGATAAAAAAGAAGTCTAGTGTTAAGTGGGAATACCCTACTCTACATTAGGCTTTTTCTTTAGAAATTCTTTTCTTTTTTATATAGATGTGATATTCTATATGTGAAATAGGGGGTTGAAATATTAAATACTAACTAGCCTATAATATGAAAATGGAGCTACAAAATGGAAGAAAAATTAAATTATTGGATGATAGTTGCAGGAGGAGGTGGAAAAGTTTGGACTTTATTTAAAGAAGAAAATATAGCTTGTATAGATTTTGATTCTAATTTATCTAATATTTTAGATTACAATAATCCTGAAGAATTGAAGCAAGGAAAGCAGAGAAATTTATTTATTTGGAAGTTTGCACATGACATAAAAATAAATGATTATATAATAGCTACCTCAGGATTTAACAAAATTTTTGGTATTGGACAATGTGTGAAAACATATTACTTTGATGAAACAAAAACAGAGTTTAAACATTGTATTGGTGTTAATTGGTTGAAAGTAGATGGTGGATGGGAATACCAAGGTAAAAAAGGTACAAGACAAACCATCAACTGGGATAGAAATTTAGAACGTATCAATTTATATAAATCTATTCTAAATGGTACATACATAAAAAATATAGAGAAGGTTGTTATGAATAAAAATATTAACGATTATTTAGATAAATTAAGTAAATCCAAAAACCTCATCCTTCGTGGTGCTCCTGGCACAGGAAAAACTTATCTTGCTAAAGAAATCGCTAAAGAATTAACGGATGGCAACGAAGACCAAATCGGCTTTGTACAGTTTCACCCTTCCTATGATTATACGGATTTTGTAGAGGGGTTGAGACCGGTATCAAATGGGGATGGAGCTATTGAGTTTAAATTACAAGATGGTATTTTTAAGAAGTTTTGTCAGAGAGCAAAGAAAAATTGGATCTATTCACATAGAAATAAGGTTGAATTAGAAAAGGAAAAAAAATCAACAGCAAAGATTTCAAAATATTTTTCTAGTATGGAGTTTCCGTCTGATAAATTATATACAACAGGTAACTCGTCTTTTTTTATTACAGAAATTGATGAAAACTACATTTATATATCTATTCCTGGAAATGAGATATCAAAAAAAGCGAAATTGAAAATTCAAGATATTGAAGCAATGTTAACTTCAGGATTTAAATTTGAACAAGTTAAAGATATAACTCAGTTTTTTAATAAAAAAAATGTAACCCAAGAATATTCATATTATTTGACACTTTATAAAAAGATAGAAAATGAGAGTATTCAGGATGAAAAAATAGAAATAGATAATGAATTGAAAAACTTTGTATTCATCATTGATGAGATCAATCGAGGTGAGATTTCTAAGATTTTTGGAGAACTGTTTTTCTCAATTGATCCTGGCTATCGTGGTGAAAAAGGAAGTGTTTCTACCCAGTATGCTAATTTACATGAGACTGATGAGAAATTTTATATCCCTGAAAATGTCTATATCATCGGAACTATGAATGATATTGACCGCTCAGTGGACGCCTTTGATTTTGCTATGCGTCGTCGCTTCCGTTTTGTTGAAGTTACTGCTGAAAGCCAATTAGGTATGCTCGATACTACTCTTGGTGATAAAGCAGAAGAAGCGAAAAAACGTTTACGAAACTTAAATGCTGCTATCGAAAATGTTCAGGAGCTAAACAGTCATTATCATATCGGGCCGAGTTATTTCCTTAACTTGAAGGATGTAGATTTTGACTATGAATTATTCTGGTCTGATTACCTCAAACCGCTTTTGAAAGATTACTTACGGGGTTCTTATGAAGAGGATGAAACTCTGGAGACATTGAAAAATGCATTTGTTCTGACAAATAATGGGCAAACAGAACCCCAAGATACTGGTGATAATAATGCGGATCACTGATAATCAGCATAGAATTGCTAAGGAAGACTTTGTCGCAGAATATCCCAAACTAAGTCAAGCAGTTCTTGATAGAACACTGGATAATCTTTCTAAAGAGGACAATATCTTTATTTTTCCAAATGATTTGAAGAATTCTCCTGACTTAGAGAAGGACCAAAAAATCTTTGAAACAGTTAATCAGAAAATCAAGACTGGAAATGTGATTGGTTTTCTGGGGTGTGGTCAGGAACGATTAACGATTTCCTCTCGCTTTTCTGATGAGAGTAATGACCATTTTTTGCATTATCTCTTACACAAGGTTCTTCATATCAATCTCACTAGTTTAGATGTAGCTTTGTCGCGTGAAGATAAACTCTATCAACTTTTGATGTATCTCTTTCCCAAGTATCTTCAAGCTGCTCTCCGAAAAGGTCTTTATAAGGAATACCAGAGATTTTCTCATAACGACAGTCATGTTAAGGGAGTGATTGATGTAAGAAACCATCTCAAGAAAAACCTTCCTTTCACGGGAAATATTGCCTACACAACGAGAGAGTTCACCTATGATAATCCCCTCATGCAGTTGATTCGTCACACTATTGAATACATTAAGAACCAGAAAAGCATTGGTCAAGGGGTACTAGATAATCTCTCAACTAGTCGTGAAAACGTAGCTGAAATTGTGCGTGTAACGCCCTCTTATAAACTAGCTGATCGTGTTAAGATTATTTTGGGAAATCAATCTAAACCTATACGTCATGCATACTTTAACGAGTACAGAAAGTTACAAGAACTTTGTCTGATGATTCTAAACCAAGAAAAGCACGGTTTAGGATATCAAGATCAAAAAATTCATGGTATTCTTTTTGATGTTTCCTGGTTTTGGGAAGAGTATGTTCATACTTTGTTATCAAAAGGATTTTTACATCCTCGGAATAAAGAAAAGAAAGGAGGGATCCTAGTATTTTCTGATGGGAAACGAAAAGTTTATCCAGATTTCTATAATAGAGATTTAAAAATTGTGTTAGACGCTAAATATAAAAAGCTTGAAGATACTGAAAAAGGAATAAACCGTGAGGACTTATTCCAGCTGATTTCCTATTCTTATATTTTAAAAGCTGAGAAGGCTGGTCTTGTTTTTCCGAGCAAGTACAAGGTTATCGATAATGAGATAGGAAAGCTAGCAGGTTATGGAGCTTTGTTGAAGAAATGGTCTATCCAAATTCCTCAGAACTCTTCATCCTATCGTGAATTTTGTGAAATGATGGAAAACTCCGAAGAAATATTTAAAAGTAATATTACTAAAGAAGTGGGGAGAAAATAATTTCTCCTCTTTCTTTTGTTATTTATACAAGTAAAATCCGAACGATATATTTTAATTTATAAAATTATTTGACAAAAACTGTACTTTGGTTTATAATAAATTAAGGAAACGTCGGAAAAGGCGTAGTGATGCGAGAGCATAGGTAGGTCATTACAAAAGAAACGAGACATCGATATGTTAAATGAATTTCCAATTTTTGATTACGAAGATATTCAATTGATTCCAAATAAATGTGTGATTAAAAGCCGTGCAGAAGCGGATACAAGTGTAACTCTAGGAAAGCACACCTTTAAACTACCTGTTGTGCCAGCTAATATGCAGACGATTTTGGATGAAAATGTAGCAGAGCAACTGGCTAAAGGTGGTTACTTCTACATTATGCATCGTTTTGATGAGGCAGGACGTATTCCTTTTATTAAGCGCATGCACGATCAAGGTCTCATTGCTTCTATCTCTGTCGGTGTTAAGGATTATGAGTATGATTTTGTCAGCCAGCTCAAGGCTGATGCTCCTGAGTATATCACGATTGATATTGCCCATGGTCATGCGGATAGCGTGATTTCTATGATTCAACACATCAAGAAAGAATTGCCAGATACTTTTGTTATTGCAGGAAATGTGGGAACACCAGAAGCTGTGCGTGAACTTGAAAATGCTGGTGCGGATGCTACTAAGGTCGGAATTGGTCCTGGTAAGGTTTGTATCACCAAGGTCAAGACTGGTTTTGGTACAGGTGGTTGGCAGTTAGCTGCTCTACGCTGGTGTGCTAAGGCTGCGCGTAAACCGATTATCGCTGACGGAGGAATTCGTACTCACGGTGATATTGCCAAGTCTATCCGTTTCGGTGCCAGCATGGTTATGATTGGTTCCCTCTTTGCAGGACACATCGAAAGTCCAGGGAAAACAATTGAAGTTGACGGTGAACAGTTCAAAGAATACTACGGTTCAGCTTCTCAATACCAAAAAGGTGCTTACAAAAATGTGGAAGGCAAACGCATCTTGCTTACTGCCAAAGGTCATCTGCAAGACACTTTAACTGAGATGGAACAAGACCTTCAAAGTGCTATTTCTTATGCAGGTGGACGTCAGGTTGCTGACCTTAAACACGTTGATTATGTAATCGTGAAAAACTCTATCTGGAATGGGGATGCTTCCCACTAAGACGGCCTATCTCACTAGAAAAAAACTTGTTATTAGAGCAAATTTCTGTTATAATAAAACAAGTTTCCACCCTTAGTGTAATGGATATCACGTAAGATTCCGGTTCTTGAGATGGGGGTTCGATTCCCTCAGGGTGGATGTAAACATCCTAAAAAAGCCTTTAATAGGGCTTTTTTCTTTATCCTGCCCCAAATTTGCCTCTAAAACTGAAAATCTTATTTTAAAGAATGCTCCAAATCCGCTCCAGTCCCATTTTAAAGTGACTCAGGGGGCTTTTTTTGATATAATAAAAAGGACTGTTATCAGTTAGAAAGAGGTTGGTATGAAAGAATTACAAACTGTACTTAAAAACCATTTTGCAATCGAATTTGCAGACAAAAATTTACTGGAGACTGCCTTTACTCATACGAGTTATGCCAATGAGCACCGCCTCTTAAAAATTTCACACAATGAACGCTTGGAATTTTTAGGAGACGCTGTTCTACAGTTATTGATTTCAGAATATCTGTATAAAAAATATCCTAAAAAGCCTGAGGGTGACTTGTCCAAACTCCGTGCCATGATTGTCCGTGAGGAGAGTTTGGCTGGTTTTGCGCGTGATTGCCAGTTTGACCAGTTTATCAAGCTGGGTAAGGGGGAAGAAAAATCTGGTGGTCGCAATCGTGACACCATTCTTGGTGATGCCTTTGAAGCCTTTCTTGGTGCCCTCCTTTTGGACAAGGATGTGGCCAAGGTTAAGGAATTTATCTATCAAGTCATGATTCCTAAGGTTGAAGCAGGCGAATTTGAGATGATTACAGACTACAAAACTCATCTCCAGGAGTTGCTGCAGGTTAATGGAGATGTGGCTATCCGTTATCAAGTGATTTCTGAAACGGGTCCTGCCCATGATAAGGTCTTTGATGTAGAAGTTCTTGTCGAAGGTAAGAGCATTGGTCAAGGTCAAGGTCGTTCTAAGAAATTAGCAGAGCAGGAAGCTGCCAAAAATGCCGTTGAGAAAGGGCTGGATTCATGTATTTAAAGGAAATCGAAATTCAGGGATTCAAGTCTTTTGCTGACAAGACTAAGGTCGTCTTTGACCAAGGTGTGACGGCAGTTGTTGGACCCAATGGCTCTGGGAAGTCGAATATTACAGAAAGTCTGCGTTGGGCCTTGGGGGAATCAAGTGTTAAGAGCCTCCGTGGGGGCAAGATGCCGGATGTCATTTTTGCTGGAACTGAAAGTCGGAAACCGCTCAATTATGCTTCTGTAGTTGTGACTCTGGATAATCATGACGGATTTATCAAGGATGCAGGTCAAGAAATTAGGGTGGAACGCCATATCTATCGTAGTGGAGATAGCGAATACAAGATTGACGGCAAGAAAGTGCGTCTGCGTGATATTCATGACCTCTTCTTAGATACTGGATTGGGACGAGATTCCTTCTCTATCATTTCCCAAGGGAAGGTTGAGGAGATTTTTAATTCCAAGCCTGAAGAACGCCGAGCTATTTTCGAAGAAGCTGCTGGAGTTTTGAAATACAAGACTCGTAGAAAAGAGACAGAGAGTAAACTGCAACAAACTCAGGATAATCTGGATCGTCTTGAAGACATTATCTACGAGTTGGATAATCAAATCAAGCCTCTTGAGAAGCAAGCTGAGAATGCCCGTAAGTTTTTAGACTTGGAAGGTCAACGCAAGGCTATTTATTTAGACGTGCTGGTTGCTCAAATCAAGGAAAATAAGGCTGAACTAGAGTTGACAGAAGAAGAGTTGGCTCAGGTTCAGGAATTATTGACGAGTTATTACCAAAAGCGTGAAAAATTAGAAGAAGAAAATCAAGCTCTTAAAAAGCAACGCCAAGATTTACAGGCTGAAATGGCCAAAGACCAAGGCAGTTTGATGGATTTGACCAGTCTGATTAGTGATTTAGAGAGAAAATTAGCCTTATCGAAACTGGAATCTGAGCAAGTAGCCCTGAATCAACAGGAAGCACAAGCCCGTTTGGCTGCTTTGGAGGATAAGAGAAAGGCTCTAAGTCAGGAAAAGGCTGAAAAAGAAAGCTCTTTAGCTCTCTTAGAAGAAAATCTAGTCCAAAATAATCAAAAACTTAATCGTTTAGAAGCTGAATTGCTGGCTTTTTCAGATGATCCTGATCAGATGATTGAGCTCTTGCGTGAACGCTTTGTGGCGCTTTTACAAGAAGAAGCGGATGTCTCAAACCAGTTGACCCGTATCGAAAACGAGTTGGAAAATAGTCGTCAGCTTTCTCAAAAACAAGCAGATCAACTAGAAAAGCTGAAAGAACAGCTGGCTACAGCTAAAGAGAAGGCTAGTCAGCAAAGGAATGAGCTTGAAACTGCCAAGGAGCAGGTTCAAAAATTATTGGCCGACTACCAAGCTATTGCCAAGGAGCAAGAGGAACAGAAAACTTCCTATCAAGCTCAACAAAGTCAACTCTTTGACCGTCTGGATAGTCTCAAAAACAAGCAGGCTAGAGCCCAAAGTTTGGAAAACATCCTGAGAAATCATAGTAACTTTTATGCAGGTGTTAAGAGTGTTCTCCAAGAGAAAGATCGTCTTGGCGGTATTATTGGAGCAGTCAGTGAGCATCTGACCTTTGATGTGCATTATCAAACTGCCCTAGAAATTGCGCTCGGAGCCAGCAGTCAGCATATCATCGTAGAACATGAAAACGCGGCAACCAAGGCGATTGATTTCCTAAAGCGCAACAGGGCTGGTCGTGCAACCTTCCTTCCTTTGACGACTATCAAGGCGCGTACGATTTCTAGTCAGAATCAAGATGCTATTGCTGCAAGTCCAGGTTTCCTTGGCATGGCAGATGAGCTGGTTACTTTCGATAATAGGTTGGAAGCTATTTTCAAGAATTTGCTAGCTACAACAGCTATTTTTGATACCGTAGAACATGCGCGTGCAGCAGCTCGCCAGGTTCGTTATCAGGTTCGTATGGTGACTTTGGATGGGACAGAGCTGCGCACAGGTGGTTCCTATGCAGGTGGAGCTAATCGCCAGAATAACAGCATTTTCATCAAGCCAGAACTGGAGCAATTACAAAAAGAAATTGCTAAAGAAGAAGCAAGTCTTCGTTCAGAAGAAGTGGCTTTGAAGACCTTACAAGACAAGATGGCTAGATTGACCGAATCATTAGAAGCCATCAAATCTCAGGGTGAGCAGGCTCGTATTCAGGAGCAAGGCTTGTCCCTCGCTTATCAGCAAACTAGTCAGCAAGTTGAAGAGCTAGAAACTCTTTGGAAACTCCAAGAAGAGGAATTAGATCGTCTTTCTGAGGGAGATTGGCAAGCGGATAAGGAAAAATGCCAAGAGTGCCTTGCTGCAATCGCCAGTGACAAGAAAAATCTGGAAGCTGAGATTGAAGAGATTAAGTCTAACAAAAATGCCATTCAAGAACGCTATCAAAACTTGCAGGAAGAGCTAGCGCAAGCTCGCCTTCTTAAGACAGAACTACAAGGGCAAAAACGTTATGAAGTAGCTGATATTGAACGTTTAGGCAAGGAATTGGATAATCTGAATATCGAGCAAGAGGAAATCCAGCGCCTTCTTCAAGAAAAGGTTGACAATCTTGAGAAAGTTGATACAGAATTGCTCAGTCAACAGGTTGAAGAAGCCAAAAATCAGAAAACAAATCTCCAACAAGATTTGATTCGCAAGCAGTTTGAGTTGGATGATATTGAAGGTCAGCTGGATGATATTGCTAGTCATTTGGATCAGGCTCGCCAGCAGAATGAAGAGTGGATTCGCAAGCAAACACGTGCTGAAGCTAAGAAAGAAAAGGTCAGCGAGCGCTTGCGTTATTTACAAAGTCAATTAACAGACCAATACCAGATTAGCTATACAGAAGCTTTAGAAAAGTCTCATGAGTTGGAAAATCTCAATCTGGCAGAGCAAGAGGTGCAGGATTTAGAGAAGGCTATTCGCTCACTGGGTCCTGTCAATTTGGATGCTATTGAACAGTACGAAGAAGTGCACAACCGTCTGGATTTCCTAAATAGCCAACGAGATGATATTTTGTCAGCGAAAAATTTGCTCCTTGAAACCATTACAGAAATGAATGATGAGGTTAAGGAACGCTTTAAATCAACCTTTGAAGCTATTCGTGAGTCCTTTAAAGTAACCTTCAAGCAGATGTTTGGCGGAGGTCAGGCAGACTTGATATTGACTGAGGGAGACTTGCTGACAGCTGGGGTTGAGATTTCTGTCCAACCGCCAGGTAAGAAAATTCAGTCTCTTAACCTCATGAGTGGTGGTGAAAAAGCCTTATCGGCTCTAGCTTTGCTTTTCTCTATCATTCGAGTTAAGACTATCCCATTTGTCATCTTGGATGAGGTGGAAGCTGCGCTGGATGAAGCCAATGTTAAACGTTTTGGGGATTACCTCAATCGATTTGACAAGGACAGCCAGTTTATCGTTGTGACCCACCGTAAGGGAACCATGGCTGCGGCTGATTCCATCTATGGAGTGACCATGCAAGAATCAGGTGTCTCAAAAATTGTTTCAGTTAAGTTAAAAGATTTAGAAAGTATTGAAGGATGACAATTAAACTAGTAGCAACGGATATGGACGGAACCTTCCTAGATGAGAATGGACGCTTTGATATGGACCGCCTCAAGTCTCTCTTAGGTTCCTACAAGGAAAAAGGGATTTACTTTGCGGTGGCTTCGGGGCGCGGATTTCTGTCTCTAGAAAAATTATTTGCTGATGTTCGTGATGACATTGTTTTTATCGCGGAGAATGGCAGTTTGGTAGAGTATCAAGGTCAAGACTTGTATGAAGCGACCATGTCTCGTGACTTTTATCTGACGACTTTTGAAAAGCTGAAAACGTCACCTTATGTAGATATAAATAAACTGCTCTTGACGGGCAAAAAAGGCTCTTATGTGCTAGATACGGTTGATGAGAACTATTTGAAAGAGAGCCAGCATTATAATGAAAATATCCAAAAAGTAGCCAGTTTGGAAGATATCACAGATGACATTTTCAAATTTACAACCAACTTCACAGAAGAAACGCTAGAAGCTGGAGAAGCTTGGGTAAACGAAAATGTCTCTGGTGTTAAGGCCATGACAACTGGCTTTGAATCCATTGATATTGTTCTGGACTATGTCGATAAGGGAGTGGCCATTGTTGAATTGGCTAAAAAACTTGGCATCACAATGAATCAGGTTATGGCTTTTGGAGATAATCTAAATGACTTGCATATGATGCAGGTTGTGGGACATCCTGTAGCTCCTGAAAATGCACGACCAGAAATTTTAGAATTAGCAGAGACTGTGATTGGTCACCATAAGGACCAGTCGGTTATAGCTTATATGGAGGGTTTATAATGGCAGATATAAAATTGATTGCATTGGACTTGGATGGGACCTTGCTGACTACTGATAAAAGGTTGACGGATCGTACCAAGGCAACCTTGAAAGCTGCGCATGATCGTGGTATCAAGGTCGTTTTGACAACTGGTCGTCCTTTAAAAGCTATGGATTTCTTTCTCCATGAGCTGGGGACTGACGGCCACGAAGATGAGTATACCATTACCTTTAATGGTGGTTTAGTACAGAAAAATACAGGTGAAATCCTTGATAAGACAGTCTTTTCATACGACGATGTAGCACGCTTGTATGAGGAAACAGAGAAATTATCACTGCCTCTTGATGCCATCTCAGAAGGAACTGTTTATCAAATCCAATCGGACCAAGAAAGTCTGTATGCCAAATTCAATCCAGCATTGACCTTTGTTCCAGTTGACTTTGAAGATCTGTCTAGTCAAATGACTTACAATAAATGCGTGACTGCCTTTGCTCAAGAACCCTTGGATGCAGCCATTCAGAAGATTTCTCCAGAATTGTTTGACCAATATGAAATCTTTAAATCACGAGAAATGTTGCTAGAGTGGTCACCAAAGAATGTCCATAAAGCAACAGGTTTGGCAAAACTGATCAGCCATCTTGGAATCAACCAAAGTCAAGTTATGGCCTGTGGTGACGAAGCCAATGACCTCTCTATGATTGAGTGGGCAGGGCTTGGTGTTGCCATGCAAAACGCTGTTCCTGAAGTCAAGGCAGTCGCAAATGTAGTGACGCCAATGACCAATGATGAAGAAGCTGTCGCCTGGGCTATCGAAGAATACGTGCTAAAGGAGAACTAAGATATGGGATTATTTGACCGTCTATTCGGAAAAAAAGAAGAACCTAAAATCGAAGAAGTTGTAAAAGAAGCTCTGGAAAATCTTGATTTGTCTGAAGATGTTGAGCCTGCCTTAACAGAAGCTGAGGAAGTTTCTCAAGAAGAAGCAGAAGTTGAAAGTTCTGAAGAAGCTCTGCTCCAAGAAGAGGAAAAACAAGTTACATTTGAAGAAAGTCTGGATTCAGAGCCAGTTGAAGAAGTTCAACAAGTAGAAGAACTTTCAAATTCACAAGAAGTCTCAGAGGAAGAGAATACTGAGCTCTTAGAAACTGTAGAAGAAAATAGTTCTGAAGTTCTTGAAGCAGAAACGCCTCAAGTAGAAGAGACTGTTCAGGAAAAATATGACCGCAGTCTTAAGAAAACTCGTACAGGATTTGGTGCCCGCTTGAATGCCTTCTTTGCTAACTTCCGCTCTGTTGACGAAGAATTCTTCGAGGAATTGGAAGAACTGCTGATTATGAGTGACGTTGGTGTCCAGGTGGCTTCTAACTTAACAGAGGAGTTACGCTACGAAGCCAAGCTTGAAAACGCCAAGAAACCTGACGCACTTCGCCGTGTCATCATTGAGAAATTGGTTGAACTTTATGAAAAAGGTGGCAACTACGATGAAAGAATCCACTTCCAAGATGGCTTGACAGTCATGCTCTTTGTTGGTGTTAATGGTGTTGGGAAAACAACTTCTATTGGGAAACTAGCTCACCGCTATAAACAAGCTGGTAAAAAGGTCATGCTGGTTGCGGCAGATACCTTCCGTGCAGGAGCAGTAGCCCAGCTTGCTGAATGGGGCCGTCGTGTTGACGTTCCAGTTGTGACTGGACCTGAAAAAGCTGACCCAGCCAGTGTGGTCTTTGATGGTATGGAACGTGCCGTGGCTGAAGGTATCGATATTCTCATGATTGATACTGCTGGTCGTTTGCAAAATAAGGATAACCTTATGGCTGAGTTGGAGAAGATTGGACGCATCATCAAGCGTGTTGTACCAGAAGCACCGCATGAAACCTTCTTAGCATTAGATGCTTCAACTGGTCAAAATGCCCTGGTACAGGCCAAAGAATTTTCAAAAATCACTCCTTTAACAGGAATTGTCTTGACTAAGATTGATGGAACTGCTCGAGGTGGTGTTGTTCTAGCCATCCGTGAAGAACTCAATATTCCAGTTAAGTTGATTGGTTTTGGTGAAAAAATTGATGATATTGGAGAATTTAACTCAGAAAACTTTATGAAAGGTCTCTTGGAAGGCTTAATCTAATCAGAAGCAAAAATCCTGCAAGGTACAAACTTGCAGGATTTTTTTATTCTAAACGACCATCTTGACGATAGGCGATATCTGGTTGCCAAGTCCATTTGGCATCGAATTTTTCAAGTAAGTCAAAGCTTGCTTGAGGTCCCATGCTTCCAGCTTTATAGTCATGAAGTGGGGCACCATTTTCAGCCCAGAGCTCTTCGATACGGTCAATCAATTTCCATGACGCACCAACTTCATCCCAGTGGCTAAAGTTAGTTGAGTTGTTATTTAGAACATCATAAATCAATTTCTCGTATGGTTCTGGAGAAGCACCAGTTGCGGTCGCATCTGTGCGGTAATCAAGTGAGTTAGGAGCTAAGTTGAATTCTTCTCCTACTTGCTTCCCATTTAGACTGAGAGAGAAACCTTCTGTTGGTTGGATATAGATGGTCAAAATGTTTGGAGCAAGTGGCTCACCAAAGATAGAGTCCATTTGTTTAAAGACGATGTTGACATGAGTTCCTTTTTCAGTCAGACGTTTACCAGTACGGAAGAAGAAAGGAACACCACGGAATCGATCGCTATCAACAAAGAAGGCACCAGATGCAAAGGTTTCTGTTGTTGATTCCGGATTTACATTTGGCTCGCTACGATAAGAGATATATTTCATACCATCAATCTTACCTGAACGGTATTGACCACGGATAAAGTGTTCTTTAAGTTCTTCATCAGTTGGATGATAGAGGTTTTTAAAGACCTTAATCTTTTCAGCACGAATCTCGTCTTTTGTGAAGCTTGCTGGCTTGTCCATGGCAAGAAGAGAAAGAAGTTGTAGTGTATGGTTTTGTACCATGTCACGGAGGGCACCAGATTGGTCATAGTAGCCACCACGTTCTTCTACACCCAAGCGCTCCGCAAAGGTAATTTGAACATTGTCGATAAAGTCCTTATTCCAAACGTTTTCAAAAATCAGGTTGGCAAAGCGAACTGCAAAGATGCTTTGGATCATTTCCTTACCAAGATAATGGTCAATACGGAAAATTTGTTCTTCGTCAAATGTTGCTAGGAGCTCGTCATTTAACTTGCTTGCAGTTGCGTAATCTGTACCAAATGGTTTTTCAACGATTAAGCGTTCAAAGCCTTTACCATCCACAATGTTTTCAGACTTAAGGTGTTTGGCAATAGTTCCAAAGAATTGAGGAGCCATAGACAAGAAGAAGAGCTTGTTGTGTTCAGCTTGGTACTTGTCATTTAGTTCAGCCTGCAATTGACGCAAAGCAATGTAGTGTTCCGTATCATTGACATCATGACTTTGATAGTAGAAGTGGCTAGCGAACTCTTGAGCCTGTTCGGTACTATCTGCCAAATCAAGGATCGATTCGACTACAACAGATTCAAAATATTCCTTGCTCCAAGGACGACGAGCAGTGCCAATAACTGCAAAGTGCTCGGAAAGATTGCCGGATTTATATAGTCTAAAAAGGGAAGGGTAGAGCTTGCGTTTAGCCAGGTCTCCACTCGCACCAAAAATTGTAACAATAACCTTAGATGACATCTAGCTACCTAATTTCTATTTTTATTCCTAGTCCTGCTAGGTATGAGGAAACCTCATTTCATAAACTTAATTCTAACATAATTTTCCGAAAAATCAAAAAATCCAATACGAGATAGAAAAAAACTGCAAGGAAATCCTTACAGTTTAAGTTTAAACGTTTAAGACCTTGTCCAAGAACTCTTTCAGACGTGGGTGTTGTGGGTTGTCAAAGATTTGATCTGGTGTTCCGTCTTCAAGGAACTCGCCATCTGCAGTAAAGATAACGCGGTTGGCAACCTGACGAGCAAATCCCATCTCATGGGTTACGATAATCATGGTCATACCTTGCTCAGCCAATTCCTTCATAACGTTTAGTACGTCTCCGACCATCTCAGGGTCAAGGGCAGAAGTTGGTTCATCAAAGAGCATGATGTCTGGATTCATTGCTAGTCCACGAGCGATAGCCACACGTTGTTTTTGACCACCTGATAGGCTATCTGGGTTAGCATTAGCTTTATCTGCTAGTCCAACTTTTTCAAGCAACTCCATTCCCAATTTCTCAGCTTCTTCCTTAGTCATCAACTTGTGCTCAATTGGAGCAAAAGTAATGTTGTCCAATACAGACATGTGTGGGAAGAGATTGAAGTGTTGGAAAACCATTCCGATATTTTCACGGACGTGGTCAACGTTGGTTGTTTTTTCAGTTAAGTCATAACCGTTCACAGTGATGTGACCACTAGTGACTTCTTCTAGAAGATTGAGGCTACGGAGGAAGGTTGACTTACCAGAACCTGAAGGACCGATGATACAAACAACATCTCCTTCATAGAACTTAGTCGTAATTCCTTTTAGGACTTCATTTTTTCCGTAGTTTTTGTGTAAATCATTTACATCAATTTTTAATTTTGCCATTAACGAATCCTCTTTTCTAAGCGTTTCGCTAGTCTAGTCAAAAGTGTGATAATTACAAGATAGAAGATAGCAAGGATTGCATACATCTTGAAACTTTGGTAGTTACGGGCGATGATAATCTTACCAGTTTGGAAGAGTTCAACCAAACCGATAGCAGATACGATGGTTGTATCTTTAAGAGCGATAACGAATTGGTTAACAAAGTTTGGCAACATCAATTTAGTTGCTTGTGGCAAGATAATCTTACGCATGGTTTTTCCATAAGAGATACCCAAGCTTCGGCTGGCTTCCATTTGGCCAACTGGAACGGCCTGAATACCACCACGAACGATTTCAGCGATATAAGCAGCCGCATTGAGTGAGAGGGCAATGGTACCGGCTACGAAGTCGTTAATTGGACTTTGTTGGCCTGTAATAGACTCGATGAAGTTTGGAATTCCCCAGAAGATGAAGGCTGCAAGAATCATCAAAGGAATACCACGGATAACGTCAACGAAAATCTCAGAAATCACACGAAGAGATTTGTAGGGGCTAACGCTAAACATACCGAAGATAATCCCGATAACAATAGCAATAGCAAATGAGATAAGAGCTAGAGCAAGAGTGATACCAAGACCGCTAAGGAGCTGTTTGTAGTTGTTTTGAAGCAAGCCCCAAATAGTTGTCTCATCAACAGTGCTTGTTGAAGCAGTTGAAGACTCACTAGCTAGGTATTTATCAAGGATCTTTTGGAATTCACCGTTTGCTTTAAGGTTAGCAAGTCCGTTATTGAACATTTCAATCAATTCTGGATTTGCTCCTTTTTTAACGGCAAAGGCTGTTTCACCGATTGGAGTTCCAGCGATTGGTGTTTTCAATTTTTGACCTTGGCTGATAGAATATTTGAGAACAGGTTCATCATCCATAACGGCATCGATGGCACCAGTGTTTAAACTGTCATACATTGACGAACCATCAGCGAAGGTTTTGATTTTGTAGCCGTATTTGCTTTGATTTTCTGTTAGGAAGGTTTGAGAAGCGGTTCCGTTTTTAACACCAACTGTCTTCCCTTTCAAATCTTCATAAGAAGCAATGGTACTTGATTCTTTGACACCAAGGATTGTATTAGCAGTGTAGTATGATTCTGAGAAGTCAAAAGTTGCCTTACGAGCATCTGTGACAGACATACCAGCAATGATACCATCTGCTTGACCAGCTTGGACAGCACTGATAGCAGCATCAAAACCAGGGTTGATGATTTCAATTTCAAAACCTTGGTCTTTAGCGATTGCCTTAATCAATTCCATATCAATACCAGTGTATTGGTTGCTTGAATTTTGGAAAACAAAGGGTGCAAAAGAAGAATCGCTGGCAATGATGTATTTAGCTTTAACAGGAATAGCTTTTAAGCCTGCAAGAGTAGTTGTAGTTGGCACTGCTGAAGACGATGAAGCAGTCCATTTTTTGATGATTTTATCAAGGCTACCATCTTTTTTCATTTCAGCTAAGGCTTGGTTAAATTCAGTAACCAGGTGCTCGTATTTGCTTCCTTTTTTCACACCGAAAGCAAAACTTCCTACAGCTTCCCCATCCATTTCAATATGAAGGTCTTGACCTTGGTTAATAGCATACTCGATAACAGGTTTGTCATCCATCATAGCATCAATGGCACCAGCACTCAAGCTGTTGTTCATCAAATCACTAGTGTCAAATGTTTTAATAGTAAAGCCGTATTTATCTTTAATCGTTTCTAGGAAACGTTGAGCGGCTGTTCCGTTTTTAACACCAACAGTTTTACCAGACAATTGGTCGTACTTGCTAATCTTGTGTGCCTTTGTAGTTGCAATGACAACTTTTGTGTCATAGTAAGTATCAGACATGGTGAAAACTTTTTCACGTTCTTTCGTCTTTGTCATCCCTGCCATGATAGCGTCAGCTTGACCAGCTTGAACCGCATTGACCGCTGCGTCAAATCCAGGATAAGACATCTGAATGTTCCATCCTTTAATCTCAGCGACTTTGTTGATAATGTCAACATCAATTCCTTTATAAGTTTGATCTGAATCTTTAAACTCAAAAGGTGCATAGGCGGTATCAGACACAATCTTAATCGTCTCTGCTTTCGCAATACCTAATGAGAAAATTGGGAATAAAATTAGCAAAAATGCTAGAAATTTTTTCTTCATTTTTAGTCTCCTTTTCCGAATATTTTCCCATTATATCAGAAAAAGTAAAAAAAGGCAAATTTTTATATTTCTGTGTCAGAAAATATAACATCCATAATTCTTGTTTTGTCTTGAATCACACAACAGAAGTGCTATAATAAAGGTATATCATATAGTAAAAGAGGATAAAGTTATGAAAGACAAAAGAATCTTAAAAGACTTTGAAACTTCTAAAATGAGTTTAAACATTTACACAAGCCCCTTGTTAGCCTTTGCTTTTGTCTTCATAGGAGAGTTTGTGGCTTATACTCTGTATGGTATTAGTTTGTTAGCTCTCATCGGACTTGCTAGAAATTTTGGTGAGGCTGGTCAAAATCTTGCAAGCTACTTCCAAAACTTGCTGGCGAGCTTGACGGATAAAACAAGTGACTTTCGTTTGATTTTAGAATTGCTGGCCTTTGGTTTTATTCTCAACACTGTGTTCAGATGGACTAGAAAAGTTGAGAAAAGACCTATTCGAACTTTAGGATTTTATAGAGAGAATTTTCTCGCCAATCTTCTGAAAGGATTTGGCATAGGTCTGGCTCTTTTTCTCCTTACTTTGTTAGGTTTGGTAGCCTTAGGGCAGTATCAATTTGACTCCATTCACTTGGATCCTTATTCGCTTGCCTTTGTTGTCTTTACTATCCCATTTTGGATTTTACAGGGGACAGCAGAAGAATTGGTTACTCGTGCTTGGCTGATTCCACAATTGGCTAAGAGAACCAATCTTAAAGTCGCTATTATCATATCTAGTAGTCTCTTTACCTTACTTCATTTAGGAAATCCAGGCATAACTTTCTTATCTGCAATTGATCTCTTCTTATTCGGAGTTGCCATGTCACTTTACCTCCTCAAAACAGATACAGTTTGGGGTATTGCAGGTATTCATGGCGCTTGGAATTTCGCACAGGGAAACCTCTTTGGAGTATTAGTTAGTGGTCAGTCTTCAGGAACATCAATCATGAAATTTACTCCACAAGGCAATCAAGACTGGCTATCAGGTGGCTCTTTTGGCATAGAAGGTTCTATCATGACAAGTCTGGTCTTGCTACTGCTGATTGTCTATCTCGCTTATCAATTAAAGAAAGAAAATGAAAGGATGTGACTTGGGTCCGTCCTTTTCTTCGTGAAAATGATACAAGTATGCTAAAATAGGAATAGTACATGGAGAGAGGATTCTTATGATTAACCGCATTACAGATAATCAATTTAAACTAGTATCAAAATATCAACCTTCAGGAGACCAACCCCAAGCTATCGAGCAGTTGGTTGATAATATCGAGGGTGGAGAAAAAGCTCAGATTCTGATGGGGGCGACTGGTACAGGGAAGACCTATACCATGAGTCAGGTTATTTCCAAAGTCAATAAACCCACTCTGGTCATTGCCCACAATAAAACTCTAGCAGGCCAGCTATATGGAGAGTTCAAGGAATTTTTCCCTGAAAATGCAGTTGAGTACTTCGTATCCTACTATGATTATTACCAGCCAGAAGCCTATGTCCCTTCTAGCGATACCTATATTGAGAAGGATAGTTCTGTCAATGATGAGATTGACAAACTTCGTCACTCAGCGACTTCGGCCCTTTTGGAGCGTAATGATGTTATTGTCGTGGCCTCAGTATCTTGTATCTATGGTTTGGGTTCGCCCAAGGAATACGCTGATAGTGTCGTGAGTCTCCGTCCAGGTCTTGAAATTTCTCGTGATAAACTCTTGAATGACTTAGTTGACATCCAGTTTGAGCGAAATGATATTGATTTCCAACGGGGAAGATTTCGTGTGCGTGGGGATGTAGTGGAAATTTTCCCTGCTTCCCGTGATGAACACGCCTTTCGAGTAGAATTCTTTGGAGACGAGATTGATCGTATCCGCGAAGTGGAGGCTCTGACAGGCCAGGTATTGGGAGAAGTGGATCATTTGGCGATTTTCCCTGCCACTCACTTTGTGACCAATGACGACCACATGGAAGTTGCCATTGCCAAGATTCAGGCTGAGTTGGAGGAGCAACTAGCTGTCTTTGAGAAGGAAGGCAAACTGCTTGAAGCCCAGCGTTTGAAACAGCGGACAGAGTATGATATCGAAATGTTGCGTGAGATGGGCTATACCAATGGGGTTGAGAACTATTCACGTCACATGGATGGACGTAGCGAAGGTGAGCCTCCTTATACGCTCTTAGATTTCTTCCCAGATGATTTCTTAATCATGATTGACGAGAGCCACATGACTATGGGACAAATTAAGGGTATGTACAATGGAGACCGTTCTCGTAAAGAAATGCTGGTTAATTATGGTTTTCGTTTGCCGTCTGCTCTGGACAATCGTCCTCTCCGCCGTGGAGAGTTTGAAAGCCATGTGCATCAGATTGTCTACGTTTCAGCAACACCAGGTGACTATGAAAATGAACAGACTGAGACAGTGATTGAGCAAATCATTCGTCCGACGGGACTTTTGGATCCTGAAGTGGAAGTCCGTCCGACTATGGGACAGATTGATGACCTTTTAGGTGAAATCAATGCCCGTGTTGAAAAGAACGAGCGAACCTTTATCACAACCTTGACCAAGAAAATGGCAGAGGACTTGACCGACTACTTTAAGGAAATGGGCATTAAGGTCAAGTACATGCACTCGGATATAAAGACCTTGGAGCGGACGGAGATTATCCGTGACCTGCGCTTGGGAGTCTTTGATGTCTTAGTCGGAATCAACCTGCTCCGTGAAGGGATTGACGTTCCCGAAGTGAGCTTGGTTGCTATTCTAGATGCTGACAAGGAAGGTTTCCTTCGTAATGAACGTGGCCTTATCCAGACCATTGGTCGTGCTGCTCGTAACAGCGAAGGGCATGTCATCATGTATGCGGACACTGTGACCCAGTCTATGCAACGTGCTATCGATGAAACGGCCCGCCGTCGGAAGATCCAGATGGCTTATAATGAAGAACATGGTATCGTTCCACAAACCATCAAGAAAGAAATCCGTGACCTGATTGCTGTGACCAAGTCAGTTGCTAAGGAAGAAGACAAGGAAGTTGATATCAATAGCCTTAATAAACAAGAACGCAAAGACCTCGTCAAGAAACTTGAAAAACAAATGCAAGAAGCCGTCGAAGTGCTTGATTTTGAACTAGCAGCTCAGATTCGGGATATGATGTTGGAAGTCAAGGCGCTTGGGTAGAAAAGAAAGGAAAAAAGATGAACTATAAAGATGAATTTTATGGTTTTTATAGAGAACCATTTAATAAAGAAAATATGACAACTGAAAATACAATCATTGTGTTTGATACCAACTCATTGCTTAATGTATTTAGATTTACACCAGAAGCATCAAAAGAATATTTTGATATAATTCAAAGTATACAAGATAAAATTTATATTCCATATCTTGTAGCTTTAGAATTCCACTTTCATAAATCAGAAACGTTGTTATTGAATGAGATAAATGTAACGAAATTCAAAAATAATTTCAGCAAAAATTGGAATAAGCTGAAGTCGGAAGCAGCAAAAACACTATTTTCTAGTCTCTCATATAGAAATGATACAGATAATAAAGAATTGAACGCTTATTTGTCTGATTTATTAAACTCAGAAGATCTTAATATAGAAAATAAATTAGTTGAGAAGATTTCCTCAATAAGTGAGAATCAAACTAATATTTTTAATGCATTGGTTGAAATTATGTACAGTAAAACAGGAGAGCGGTATACTCAAGATATGATTACAGAAATTGAAAAGGAAGGAGAGGAAAGATATAAAAATGGGATACCACCTGGATTTAATGATGCTAACAAAAAATTATCAAGAAGTTATAATGGTATAAAGTATCAACAAAAATTTGGAGATTTAATTATTTGGAAGGATATAATTAGCAAAGCAAAGGAAGATAGAATCAAACATGTAATTTTTGTTACTTCTGATGGAAAACGGGATAGTAAAACCGATTTAAACTATAAAGTTTGTGTTGGAAATGATGGAAATGGTAAGGAGAAATATCAGATTATTGGTCCAAGGATTGAACTTATTGAGGAAATGAAAAAAGAGACTGGGGCTGATTTTTATTTAATGGATGAACTGGAATTCATGAAACAATTCTCACAAGAGGAAGTATCATCTCAAGTAGCAAAATCTATCAGTGATACACTACTAGATTTTGCTAAAATATTATCAACTTCTATAAATGATAGTAAGGTAAAACCTTTAGTAAAATCGCCTTCTCAATCAGTAAGCAGTAAATCATCTGTAGTCAAAAGAAGAAAAGTCACAGATGTTTCTGAATTATTAAAAATTGTAGAAAATGATTATGAAATTAGTGATGTAATAGAGGAATACTTAAAAAGTGAACTTCCAAACATGAATTTTGAAAATTCGTATGGTAGTATAGGTTGGGGAGAATTTGAATATGTAACTATTACAGAAGTGAGGATTGAAGAATACACAATTGAAGATGACTTTTATAAAATTAAGTGTACAGTAAATATTGATGTGAATATAGACTTTGGTATTGTTACTAAGAGCCCTTTCTACGAAGAACCTGGAGATGCCGAATTTGAATATGAGTCATCGGAATTAGATGCTACTTTTGAAATATCATTTATTTATGACTTAGATTATGACACTTTTGATGATATAGAAATAAATGATTTCAATATTTAATTTTTTTAGAAAGTGAGTCTATGTATGTCTCGAGCACAATTAACAATTTTAACAAACATTTGTCTGATTGAAGACCTCGAAACGCAGCGCGTGGTGATGCAGTATCGCGCTCCTGAAACCAATCGCTGGTCTGGTTATGCCTTTCCAGGAGGTCATATAGAAAATGGCGAGTCTTTCGCAGAGTCTGTCATTCGTGAAATCTATGAAGAAACAGGATTGACTATCCAAAATCCTCAACTTGTCGGCATTAAAAATTGGCCACTAGATACAGGTGGGCGCTATATT
>NZ_JVLI01000083.1:0-298 GCF_001072315.1 Streptococcus pseudopneumoniae
GCTTTTACACGCCTGACGGTTTTCAAGACCGTTCCCTTCAGCCGGACTTGGGTAATCCTCCAATATTCAAATGGACCTTGTAGGACTTGAACCTACGACCACTCGGTTATGAGCCGAGAGCTCTAACCAGCTGAGCTAAAGGTCCGACAAGATCATTATAGCGGCGAAGGGGATCGAACCCCCGACCTCCCGGGTATGAACCGGACGCTCTAGCCAGCTGAGCTACACCGCCATATATCGGGAAGACAGGATTCGAACCTGCGACACCTTGGTCCCAAACCAAGTACTCTACCAAGCT
>NZ_JVLI01000084.1:0-2478 GCF_001072315.1 Streptococcus pseudopneumoniae
TGTAGATAATGATATGGCTGGCCATAAATTTATAACTAGTCTGCAGGAAAAGGGGATTCCAGTCCAGATTGCGATTCCGCCTATCGTTCAACTTAACCAGGAAAAGGAAGATTGGAATGATTTCCTGAAGAGGGGGAATGAAGCTCCTAAGGAGCTGGCGCACGTTTACACAGCAGATGAAAAGTCCTGGCATTACCAGGGTTTTTTTGAGAAGGAACTAGCTCTTGCAAAAGCGCAAGAGCTAACTGCAGATGATGTAAAAGCCTTTGTGTCAGATAGGCAATTGACAAAGGAAGAAGTCCGTCAAGAATATCAAACAATCATTAATCAAGAAAGAGGGAGAAAAGATAGTATGTCGAAATTGCATGAGAATAGCAGTGAACATGAAGAAGATTTAGTAAATAAGTTACTGTCCAAACAAAAAAAGCAAGATGAAGTAGTCCTAGAAGATGATCAAAGTTCTGTATTGAACGTAGATACTAGTCATTTATCTCCGTACGATGCGGAATGGCTAAAGAAAAACTGGAATAATATAGGTTTTTCTGTTCAGTCAACTAGACTCGTTGAACCAACTACAGCTTCAGAAGAAAAAGAAAAGTCTCTTGATAATTATCAAGAGACTAACACTGGGGGCGAACTATTGAATCGCAATTCCAGTTTTTTAGGAGTGGAAACTCCAGGGACAGCACCGCAGCCCGTTGAGAAAAATTCTCAACCTGATTTTCCTGCCAATGTTCATCTTCATTTTACCATCGATGAAGATCGAATGTCAAATAAAAAATTCAGAAAAAACATGCGGACGTTAAATTTATATGCAAATGCAATGAGGGACTCGGCTCAATGGTATCTAAAAGAAATGTCAGGGACAAGTATCCATTATATTTATAGGAATCCAGAAGAAAAGCAATTCCAAATTCTAAATGTTAAATTTGACAAGAAAAATTGGATGCACTTAACTGGAGTAACACCTGTATATAATGAGTGGGTAGAACATTTGTCTGAGTCATTCGTTGAAGATGTTGCAGCTGGGAAAGGGCATTTCAAAGATTTAAAATTTGCGAATGGAATGTCGGATAAACTAAAAGTTTTGAACTTATTACCTGAGGTGATAGAGTCAGACTCCTTTGTGTTTAACGATCTTTCATCTGTAAAGAAATTTAATAATCTGGATCTTTCAAAAGCAATTAGACCAGAAGATACTGATTTGTTATTGTTATTCAAAGAAAAGGAATTTACTCATGTCCCTGCATCTTTAATGAGAGTGAAGGGGGATTTAAGTAAACAACTGGAAGATATAGATACTGGCACAATTCTCGGTGTCTATAGAGAAAGAGAAGGTCACATCGAGCAACTTTCAATCAATGAAGAATATGTTAAAGACAAAGGTGCAGAAATGCTATCAGTTTTGAATAATAAGCAGTATGAAGAACTCTCAAAAGAAAATACGACCTACAATGTCCGCCTTCAATGGGCAGAAAAGCATAAAGATGGGCCAATTTTACCTTTTAGCGAAACAGATCTGATATCTTATCAAGATTTTGCTAGAGAGCTTTACAAAGCCAATCAGGACTTCTATCAGCTACATCAGGAAGGGCTAGAACAAGTGACTGGTGGTCATCCAGAAGCCTACATCTCTCCAACTAAGATCCAGTTTAGTATCTACGCTCCTGATGGTGAACTGATTCAGGATGGTATCCGTTACAATATTGGTGAGGAGATTAATCCAATCGCTCATAAAGAAAGACTTGGTACACGAGAAATGAGAGAGCATCCAGAGCTGATGAAGATAGATGGGACATTATTTAATCAGTATCATCTGGAGAGATTAGCGAGTGAACTAGATATTTCTCAGTTCAGTTACGCTTTGGAAGATACTCCTTATACAGATCAACTATTATCTCAACTTCCTTATGGAGATTTAAAAAACAGTCCGATTGGTTTTTCGGATAGTAGTCATGATAGTCGTCTAGGATTTATTTCTTTTGATGGAAGGGATAGCGTTGAAGTTGAAAATTTATCTGCTTGGTTTGAGAAGTTGGGAGTTAGAGATTCGCCTCAAGAACAAGTAGCTCTTGTAGAAAAATGGCAAAAAGAAGTGAATGATTTATCAGAAAAAGTTGAACAAACTATTGCCAATGTTCGAGAAGAATTTGAAAAATTACAAGTCAAAGATTCGCAAGAGACACTAGATAATCGATACGAAAAAATTTATCAGTATAACCGAAAAGATGAGAGGGATCGTGATTTGGATGGTGATGGTATTTCCAATTCTGATGAGATGTTACAGGGAACAGATCCATACAACGGCGCTTCTAACCTTCATAAAAAACAGGAAGATAGAGAAAGAAGGACAGATGTTGAAGCTGAAACTGGAGCTATTATAACAGATGCAATTGCTACTAAAAGTTCAGAACAAACCATTTCCCAGTTAGTCGCAAATAAAGATACAAAAGCTTTAGCTGAACACTTGAAAGAGGG
>NZ_JVLI01000010.1:0-375 GCF_001072315.1 Streptococcus pseudopneumoniae
CTTGGATTCGTCTGTGCATAGGGAGCATTCGTAGCCTTATTTTCAGTTATTTCATCTGCAAGAGTTGGACTTAGAAGACTTAAACTAGCTAGACCAAGAATAACTCCACACGTTCCCCAACATTTGGTCTTTCGGATTGATCCGAATGCTCTTGTTTCATTATTGAATTTCATTTTTTCTCCTTAATTTTTAATATATTATTTAATATTATTCACTTTCGACATAATTTGAAGGAGCTCTCGCCCTAAAATATATAATTTCCATTTCTTTCTCCAACAAAAAAGTCACCAAGAAACCTTGATGACTTTACTTAATTTAATTTTCCTTAGATTCTCGTTTGATTTTCATCAAACTTAAAAGTGATATAGTTACCAT
>NZ_JVLI01000085.1:0-14328 GCF_001072315.1 Streptococcus pseudopneumoniae
TTGTTTATCAGTAAGATTAATACTATCAGAAATTTTAGTAGATGTCAAGGCTGAGCAAGTAAATTGTTTAGCCTTGTTTTGATATTTCCGTTTTTGATGTATTTTTTTACTACCTCAAAAAAATAGACACAAACTTCTGCTATAAATTTCTTTACTTTTTTGTGGAAATTTGGTAAACTGTATCTTGTGTGTAATGGACGCACAAAAATACAGTTTATCCGCTGAGGAAGATTCCTCAAGATTGACAAAGATAGGAGAATAAAATGAATCCATTAATCCAAAGCTTGACTGAAGGTCAACTTCGTACAGATATTCCATCATTCCGTCCTGGTGACACTGTTCGTGTACATGCGAAAGTTGTCGAAGGTAACCGTGAACGTATCCAGATTTTTGAAGGTGTTGTTATCGCACGTAAAGGTGCTGGCATCTCAGAAAACTACACAGTTCGTAAAATCTCTAACGGTGTAGGTGTTGAGCGTATCTTCCCAATCCACACTCCACGTGTTGAAAAAATCGAAGTTGTTCGTTATGGTAAAGTACGTCGTGCGAAATTGTACTACTTGCGTGCTCTTCAAGGTAAAGCAGCTCGTATCAAAGAAATCCGTCGTTAATTCGACTAAAAAACTCTGCTTTTTCAGCAGAGTTTTTATCTAGCTCCCTTAGTTCAATGGATATAACAACTCCCTCCTAAGGAGTAGTTGCAGGTTCGATTCCTGCAGGGGGCATTTTTAGTAAATTAAGAAAAATAAAGAATATTCAAAGTGTTTATTTATAGGCAATCATTACAATTTAGTTTTTTAAAATAGGTTAGTATTTTTTCCTTGACTAATTCATAATCAAAATTTTACAAAAAATTATATTTTGATCAATGATTACAGAATAAAGTGGATCTGCATAGTAACTTTGACATCTATTAGTTAAAAAATAAGGACTTCCTTTGTTAGAATGTCCTTATTTTTATTATGGAATTGGACAAATGAGGTAAAGGTTCAGATCTATGAACTCAGAAAGTAAGTACAAAGCTTTAAACAGCTTTCAAAAAGATTTAGTGTGGATTTTTCGGGCTAAGGTATGTGACAAAAAGAATTGATTGTTATGAAATAGAGAGCCTAAAAAATGGGGAAAATCGTTATTGTTCCCCTGAATTTGATATGTTGTAAAAGATTATTTCTGGTCTGTTAAATATATCAATAACAAAATTTAAACATGATAGTCTAATATCTAATCCATTTAAAGTGAATACGTTTATCAATCGTTTGAGTAAGAAAATCTCAAAAGAAGGAGGGATAGGTTTTCAAAAATAACATATCTAGTCATTGCTTATATATAATTTGTATCTTTTGTTTTGTTAATTTGTATTTAAAATTTAATCGTGTTACAATTGAAATTGAAATCAAATAGAAAAGGAAAATGCAAACGTGGGCACACTTTTAGCAACAAGATTAAAAAATAGACTAAAAGAATTAAAAATGTCTCAGCGAGAATTGGCTGAGGGGATATGCAAACAGGGACAGATTAGTCGATTGGAGAATGGAGAATTTCTCCAGGAGCAGACTTTTTATATGCTCTGTCTAAGAAGTTAAAAGTTAGTATAGATTATTTTTTTAATGAGGAGATTAGAGAGGAGATTGATGAGCTATCAGAGTTTAAGAAGTTAGCCCAGACATTTATCACAAATCGAAATTATGAGTCTCTGAAATATATATATGAACTAGAGAGTGTAAAGGTACATCGCTTGTCTCTAGTAGATAAGTTTTATATGGAGTGGATAAAATCTCTTATAGATTTTTATTTCTACGGGCAAAAAGAGGAGGCTGTGGCAAGATTGGAGAAGGTACTGTCTCAGTTAAGTGTATCTGACTTGACCTACCTTCAGGTTTCAAATACTCTATTCAATTTTTATTATGATATTGAAGATTTAGAAAGTTTTAATGAAATTCGAGAAAAGTTAGAGTATCAAGTAAATCAACTCAAGTTAAACACAATCGAAGAATTAAACCTTTCTATTAAATTTAATTATAATGTTTGTCGCTACCTATGGTTGCAGAATAATACTGAAGAAGCTATTACTAAAATCACAGATACGATAAAGCAATGTAAGACGTATAGAACAACATATCTTTTGGCTGATTTGTATTTATTGATGGGAAATGTCAGTAAGAATTTTTCTTCTAAAGTTGCAGTAAAAGAGTACTTTGAAACGGCTTATTTTCTATATAAGCTTGAGGGCAATATGTCAATAGCTCTAAAAATTGAGCATTACATTGCAGATATAACAGAATAGTAAAGACGATGTTCAATTAAGCATCGTTTTTTAAATCCAAAATAATACAAATATGTATTTAATAAAAATAAATAAAAAAATATTATCGAAAATCTTGACAGTATTATATTGAAGTGCTAAAATGTGTGCAAGAAAATATTAGGCTTTGTGTCCATAAAACATCACCAGAAACTTACTATAGACTGAGTGAATTTAAAGAGACTTCAGCCTTTGAAGAATTGAGAGGTAAAATTAATGAATGAATTAGAAGTTAGATTTGAACTTAACGATGAGAGGGATTATAATAATGCTATTGCATATTTAGAAAAATCTTATAAATTTAAGTGTGAAAATAAGCAAGTTGATGAATATTTTAAAACAAAAGGAAGAGAATTTGAAAATGATGAGGTAGGTAGCTTTATTTACAGAATTCGTCAAGAAGCTGATGATAAGGCATGTGTTTTCACAAGAAAAGATACGATAAAACAAGGAATGTGGAGTGAAAGTGAAATAGAGTTGGAATCTGAAAAATTAGAATTTGTAAGGAATATCTTGCAAGATGGTTTTTCAAATATTTTCACAATAAGTAAACATAGAAAGACTTATCATGATGTATTAGAAAATAAAACGATTAATCTAGATCAGATTGATGGTCTTGGATTTTATCTTGAAATAGAGATTTTAGGAGATTTTTCAAAAGAAGATTATAATAATTTTTATGAGAAAATGTGCGGAGAGTTCTCGTTTTTAAATTCAAAAATAGAAACAAAGGGCTATGTCCAATTAATGAGAGAAAAAAATGGACGTAATTGAAATTATCAAATAGTCTTGTTGGGATTGTTTACTCAATTGCTGGATTTGGAAGTTTGATAGCAGTAACCTTTCTTTCTACTTTTTTGAATAAGAAGGATACCTTTATCTTAATGAATATATCAATGGCAACTATCCCACTTGTCATTATGGTAAGCGGAATAGTAGAAAATTGGATTTTTTTTGGAATTTGTTACTCAATTTTGAGTGGACTAATTACAATAGCTTCTGTATCAATTATAACAATACAGCAACAAGAAAGTACTGAGTATAATATTGGTAAAATACTTTCTAGTTCTTTTGTAATAGCTACCATTTTTGCTCCTTTTGGAGGGATACTGGCTGCTTATTTTAATTGGCTTTTAAACCCGAGATTAAGTCTAGTTATTTTGGGATTACTAAGTAGTTTATTGGTTATTCTTATAAAGAGTTATGAAAAAAAGCTAATTAAGAAAAGCACTGCAATATTTATAAAGGAAGATTAGTGAATCAATTATCATTAGAAAAAATAATATTAATTTGTAGTAAAATAAAAAATTGAAAAAGGTTTTACATAATGTACTACCTTTTTCAGATTTAATAATTATTAAGGGGATAGAACTAGAAACCAAAAATACTGAATTTTAAACTGCACCCCAAAAGTAAGATTTTTTCTGTCTAACTTTTGGGGTCAGTACATTATCTCTAACTTCTGGAGTGCTTTTTCTACATTCAAGTTATTTTACAATACCCATGTACGGATGGCATGGGCAACGCCAGATTCATCATTAGATTTAGTGATGTATTTGGCGATTTTTTTGATTTCTGGATTTCCGTTTTCCATGACAACGGGGTTTCCAACGACTTCCAGCATGGCGCGGTCATTTTCTTCGTCACCGATAGCCATGGTTTCATCTTTAGTCAATCCTAGTTTTTCAGCTAGGTGAGTGATAGCTGAACCTTTGTCAACATTCTTTTTAAGGAGTTCGAGGTAGAAAGGAGCAGATTTGTTGATGGAGTACCGTTCGTAGAATTCCGCTGGTATCTTTTCAATTGCAGCATCGAGGATTTCTGGCTCATCGATGAACATACATTTGACAATTTCCTTGTCAACCATTTCTTCAGGTGTACGGTAGAAAATAGGCATGCTGACGAGGGTTGATTCGTGCACTGTGTATTTTCCGATATTGCGATTGGCAGTGTAGATACCGTCCTTGGTAATGGCATGCATGTGGACACCGAGCTTGCGGCTGAGGAATTCCATATCCAGATAATCCTCATAAGTCAAGGATTCGCTGATAATCTCATGTCCTGTAGCAGTTTCTTGGACAAGGGCACCGTTGAAGGTCACCACATAGTCACCCTCGTCTCTCAACTGCAAGTCGTCCAGAAGTTTGGCAACACCTGCGATAGGGCGGCCTGTTGCAATGACGACTTTGACACCAGCTTCTTTGGCATCTTGGATGGCAGAAAAGACTTCAGGAGTGATTTCCTTTTGGCTGTTGACTAGGGTTCCGTCGATATCGACGGCGATTAGTTTAATACTCATAAATTTCCTCTTCTAGTTTTTATTTGGGGTAAAATGATCGTTCTCAATCAAGTGTAAAAATTGCTGGGTGATACTTGCGAAGATGCTGTTTTGGTCCAACATTTCTTTTGGAAAATAGAAACGATTATCTCCGTGTCGACTGCCAGCAAGGGATTGGACGATAGGAGACAGGCTAGAGAGTTCGGCCAGTTCTCCATTTTTTTGTAAAATCTCAATCTGTGTCCGTGGATTTTCAGATTCGGGACGATAGATATCATAAGGGAGGTCAAAGTTCTTATGAATAGCAGTGTAATAGTCTGGATCAAAGCCGATATCCTCAACTAATTTTCTCATGCTGGCGAGTTGGTCTTGTTCCTCTTGTGAAAAGGTAATGGATTTAAAGACCTTGCGGTTGACAAAGCGTTGCGACAGGTCTGCAAGAATCTTGTCAGGACTGGTCATCCAGAGCTGGAAGTAGGTATTCATCACACCATCATCCAGAGCCAGATAGTCAGACAAGGTCACATTTTTTTCAAAGAAAGGCAGGAGATGTGGAGATGTTCGTGCAAAGAAGTCCTTGTCTTTAGGATAGAGTTCCTTGGCGCGTTTGAGGAGATTCTGTAGGAGAACTTCCATGGCGCGTGTTGCTGGGTGGAAATAAACCTGCATGTACATCTGGTAGCGACTGAGGACGTAGTCTTCGATGGCATGCATGCCATTGCGCTGAAAGGCAATACCGTTTTCGATAGGACGAATGACTCGGAGAATGCGAGTCAGGTCAAATTCTCCATAGGAAGCACCTGTAAAATAGGAGTCGCGCAAGAGATAGTCCATGCGGTCTGCATCAATCTGACTAGAAATGAGTTGCACGACCTGCTTGTTAGGATAGGTATGGTCAATGACACTGGCTACCTTTTTTGGAAAATCTGGCGCTACTTGTAGTAGGACTTGGTGAATCTCCGTTTCAGAGTTTTGGATAATCTCCTGAGTAATAGCTTCATGGTCTGTATCAAAGAGATGTTCAAAAGTATGGGAGTAGGCACCATGTCCAAGGTCGTGTAGGAGAGCAGCGGTCATGGTCAAGAGAGACTCAGCAGGATTCCATTCTTCAGGATATTTTTCTTCAAAAATCTCCGTGATACGTCGTGCAATCTCATAGACTCCTAGACAGTGAGAGAAGCGACTATGTTCTCCACCGTGGAAGGTATAACTGGAAGTTCCCAGTTGCTTGATCCGGCGCAAGCGTTGAAATTCTTTTGTATTGATCAAGTCATAGATGATTTGATTATTGACATGGATGTAGTTGTGAACTGGGTCACGGAATACTTTTTCGTTCATATGACCATTATAGCAAAAAGCTAGAGTTTTTGGTAAAATAGTAGGACAAGAGACAAGAAAGAGGACTTGATGTGAAGATTCGGATGCGAAATACGATTCAGTTTGATGAGCAGTTGGAAGTGATTGACCAGCTTTATGATGTAGAAGTGCATGAAAAGGGAGATTATAGCTACCTGCTTTTTTATAATGAGGAAAAGGAAAAAGTAGTGATTAAATTTCATGGTCAAGAACTGGTGATGAGCCGTTTTTCCAATCCCAAGACCATTATGCGCTTTTTAAAGGATAGCGATAGTTTGGCCTACATTCCTACACCAATGGGTATGCAGGAGTTTATCATCCAAACGAGCCATTATCAAGTTGATGGGCAAAAGATTGAACTAGATTATCAACTACAAAATCAAGAGGGACATCCCTTTGCCAGCTATCAATTGGAAATTACTTGGGGCTAGGCTCATGTCTTTTTCAAATTTAGCTAGCTATCTTCTTGGATTGGCTTCCTAGTGTGGTAGATTAGGCTAATTTTTGGTATAATAAAAGTTATGGAAATCGAAAAAACCAATCGTATGAATGCGCTCTTTGAATTTTATGCGGCGCTTTTGACAGACAAGCAAATGAACTATATAGAGCTCTACTACGCTGATGATTACAGCCTTGCTGAGATTGCCGAGGAGTTTGGTGTCAGTCGTCAGGCTGTCTATGACAATATCAAGCGGACAGAAAAGATTCTGGAAGATTATGAGATGAAATTGCACATGTACTCGGACTACATTGTCCGCAGTCAGATTTTTGACCAGATTTTGGAGCGCTATCCCAAAGATGACTTTCTGCAGGAGCAGATAGAAATTTTAACAAGCATTGATAATAGAGAATAAGAGGAAGAAACATGGCATTTGAAAGTTTAACAGAACGTTTGCAGAACGTTTTTAAAAATCTACGTAAAAAAGGAAAAATCTCTGAATCTGATGTCCAAGAGGCAACCAAAGAAATTCGCTTGGCCTTGCTTGAGGCCGACGTTGCCTTGCCCGTTGTAAAGGACTTTATCAAGAAAGTTCGTGAGCGTGCAGTCGGGCATGAGGTCATTGATACCCTTAATCCCGCGCAACAGATTATCAAAATCGTTGATGAGGAACTGACAACCGTTTTAGGTTCTGATACGGCAGAGATTATCAAGTCTCCTAAAATTCCGACGATTATCATGATGGTTGGTTTGCAGGGGGCTGGTAAAACAACTTTTGCTGGTAAATTGGCCAACAAACTCAAAAAAGAAGAAAATGCCCGTCCTTTGATGATTGCGGCGGATATTTACCGTCCTGCGGCTATTGATCAGCTGAAGACCTTGGGACAACAGATTGATGTTCCTGTCTTCGCTCTTGGAACAGAAGTACCAGCTGTTGAGATTGTTCGTCAAGGTTTGGAACAAGCCCAAGCTAATCATAATGACTATGTCTTGATTGATACGGCAGGTCGTTTGCAGATTGATGAACTTTTGATGAATGAGCTTCGTGACGTGAAAGCACTAGCTCAACCAAATGAAATTCTGCTCGTCGTTGATGCCATGATTGGTCAAGAAGCGGCCAATGTTGCGCGTGAGTTTAATGCTCAGTTGGAAGTGACTGGGGTTATCCTTACCAAGATTGATGGTGATACTCGTGGTGGTGCGGCCCTATCTGTTCGTCACATCACTGGAAAACCAATCAAGTTCACTGGTACAGGTGAAAAGATTACGGACATTGAAACCTTCCACCCAGATCGTATGTCAAGCCGTATCCTTGGTATGGGGGATATGCTCACTTTGATTGAGAAAGCTTCTCAGGAATACGATGAGCAAAAAGCCCTTGAAATGGCTGAGAAGATGCGTGAAAATACCTTTGATTTCAATGATTTCATCGATCAGTTGGATCAGGTGCAAAATATGGGTCCAATGGAAGACTTGCTCAAGATGATTCCAGGTATGGCCAACAACCCAGCCCTTCAAAATATGAAGGTAGATGAGCGCCAGATTGCGCGCAAACGTGCCATTGTGTCTTCCATGACACCTGAAGAGCGTGAAAATCCAGATTTGTTAAATCCAAGCCGTCGCCGTCGTATCGCTGCAGGTTCTGGAAATACCTTTGTCGAAGTCAATAAATTCATCAAGGACTTTAACCAGGCTAAACAACTCATGCAAGGTGTTATGTCTGGAGATATGAACAAAATGATGAAGCAAATGGGAATCAATCCAAACAATCTTCCTAAAAATATGCCAAATATGGGAGGAATGGATATGTCTGCCCTTGAAGGAATGATGGGACAAGGTGGGATGCCTGACTTGTCCGCTCTCGGAGGGGCAGGAATGCCAGATATGAGCCAGATGTTTGGTGGAGGACTCAAAGGTAAAATCGGTGAATTTGCCATGAAACAGTCTATGAAACGTATGGCTAACAAAATGAAAAAAGCGAAGAAGAAACGTAAGTAAGACAAAGGAAGGCCGCAGGGCTTTCCTTTTTTAGAAAGAAGAAAAATGAGCACTTCCGTAATCGGAAATGCTCGTTTTTTGATGTGTTTAGATTCTTAATCTTTATTTTCGTATGGCAAGATCAAGTTCAAGATGATTCCTGTCATGGCTGATAGGGCAGTACCTGAAAGGGTAACTGGACCAAGTTTAAGGATAGCTCCTCCAAGTCCAAGTACCAACATAGCACTTGCGATGATTAGGTTACGCATTTGACTGAAGTCTACACGTTCTTTGATCAAGACTTTCAAACCATTACTTGCTATAACTCCGTAGAGAAGGATTGACATACCACCAAGTACAGCATTTGGAATGGTTGAAATTAAGGCAGTGAATTTACCAAGGAAGCTGAGGGCAATCGCGATAAAGGCAGCGTTACGAATAACTGAGACAGAAGCGATACGAGTCATACCAATAACCCCTGTATTTTCTCCGTAAGTTGTATTGGCTGGTCCACCAAGGAAGGCAGAAACAGAAGTTGCGATACCATCACCAAGAAGAGTACGGTGAAGACCTGGTTCTTTCAAGAATTGACGGCCACAGATTTGACCCAAAACAGTATGGTCTCCGATATGTTCAGAAATTGTTACGATAGCGATTGGCAAGATAGCGATGGTTTCTGGCCCAAAGTAAAGATTGTATTCTTTAAAGGCACCACCTGTGCTAAATGGCAAGTAGAAACCAGGAATTTCAAACCAGTTAGCTTTTAGAACTGGTGTAAAGTCAACCAAGCCAAGAGTTAGTGCGAAGAGGTAACCACCGATAATGGCAAAAAGGAATGGAATGATTCGTAGGAAGCCTTTTCCTTTTGTGTTGATAAAGGCAGCGATTAAGAAAGTAACAACTGCTACAAGAGCATTTTTCCAGTTTCCATCAGCTACAAGACCAGCGTTGGTAACAGCTGAACCTGCAAGTCCAAGACCGATAACGATGATCATAGGTCCGATGATGATTGGTGGCAAGAGTTTATCAATCCATTTTGTACCTGCAAAACGAACACCAGCAGCCACAAGGACATAGACCAAACCAGTCAAGATAACCCCTGTTTGGGCAGCAGATACATCACCACCCATTTCTTTCATAGCCAGTGACATAGCTGTGATAAAGGCAAATGAAGAACCTAGATAAACTGGAACTCTAAAACCAGTTGAAATCATATAGATGAGTGTTCCTACACCTGAAGCAAAAAGGGCAACAGATACAGGCATTCCCAAAATCAATGGTACCAAGATGGTTGCTCCAAACATGGCAAAAACGTGTTGGAAACTAAGGAGAATTCCTTTTCCAGCCGAAGGACGTTGGTCAACGTCTAGTAACAAATCAACAGTTGATTCTTGTTTCATATAAACCTCACTTTTGGGCATCAAAAAAGAGCCCATTATTTTACAGCAATAGGCCCTCAGAGTAAGACTTCTCTAAAATCTAGACTTTAAAGAATTTTAAATATTTCTGCGTCTTCGTCACCTCACGGGATGACATTAAAAACCTTTGCTTAGGATAGTATAGCAGAAAAAAAAGATTTTGTAAATCATTTTTTCCCGAGCCTAAAAATAAAAGAGCGAGGCTGACTTTGTAAATATTTTTTACTAAAAAATTTAAAGTGGACGTTTATTGGGCATGCCAGCCTTTCTTGGATATTTATTTGGTGTTTCTTTTTTCTTTTCCACCACTGTGATGTAACGCGGATCTCCATTTGGTAGGGCGTAGCTGAGATTGTCTTCTACTTTACTAAAAAGGAGGTTGAGGGCATTCTTAGATTCTAATAATTCTTCAGGCGCATTGCTAGCCTTGAGTGCCAATAGTTTTCCGCCAACTTTAAGGTAGGGAATAGTCAATTCAGACAAAATCTGCATACGGGCAACCGCACGAGCTGTTACAAAATCATAGTGAGCACGGAAGTTTTTGTCTTGGGCAAAATCTTCGGCACGTCCATGGTAGAAATGAACACCGTCCAAATCCAGTTCTTGAGCCAAGAGTTGGAGGAAGTTGATGCGCTTATTTAGCGAATCAATGATGGTCACATCTAACTGGGGATAGAGGATTTTCATTGGTAGACTAGGAAATCCTGCACCGGCTCCAATATCAAGAAGTTTGATATTTTCATTAGGAATCAAACCTTGAAGAATGGGTGCAATCGAATCATAAAAATGTTTGAGATAAACTTCTTCCTTGTCTGTAATGGCCGTCAAATTAATCTTTTCATTCCACTCGACCAAGAGTTCAAAATAACGTTCAAATTGTTTTTTTTGCTGGTCCGAAAGTGGAAGATTCTGATCAGCAAGCAGGTTGTAAAATGTTTCTGGTTTCATAGTTATTTCCTTCTTTAGTATCATCTTATTTTACCACAATCATAAAAAATTTGATATACTGGTACTAATCTAAAAGTAGAAAGGACTTATATCATGACTTGGATTATTCTTGGAGTTTTGGCTCTTGTTGTTATTTTTGTGATTGTTAGCTATAACGGTTTGGTTAAAAATCGTATGCAAACAAAGGAGGCTTGGAGCCAGATTGATGTTCAGTTGAAACGTCGAAATGACCTCTTGCCAAACTTGATTGAGACTGTAAAAGGTTATGCTAAATATGAAGGTTCTACCCTTGAAAAGGTGGCAGAACTTCGCAATCAAGTTGCTGCAGCGACTTCACCAGCAGAAGCTATGAAAGCTAGTGATGCCCTCACTCGTCAGGTTTCAGGTATTTTTGCTGTTGCAGAAAGCTATCCAGATTTGAAAGCTAGTGCCAACTTTGTTAAATTGCAAGAGGAGTTGACAAACACAGAAAATAAAATTTCATACTCTCGTCAACTTTACAACAGTGTTGTCAGCAACTACAATGTAAAATTAGAAACTTTCCCAAGCAATATTATCGCTGGAATGTTTGGATTTAAAGCAGCAGATTTCCTTCAAACACCAGAAGAGGAAAAGGCAGTTCCTAAAGTTGATTTTAGCGGTTTAGGTGACTAAGATGTTGTTTGATCAAATTGCAAGCAATAAACGAAAAACCTGGATTTTGTTGCTGGTATTTTTCCTACTCTTAGCTCTGGTTGGCTATGCGGTTGGTTACCTCTTTATGCAATCTGGACTTGGTGGTTTGGTTATCGCACTGATTATTGGCTTTATCTATGCCTTGTCCATGATTTTTCAATCGACTGAGATTGTCATGTCTATGAATGGGGCGCGTGAGGTTGATGAGCAAATGGCACCAGACCTCTACCATGTAGTGGAAGATATGGCTATGGTGGCTCAGATTCCTATGCCCCGTGTTTTCATCATTGATGATCCAGCCTTAAATGCCTTTGCGACAGGTTCTAATCCTCAAAATGCGGCGGTTGCTGCGACTTCAGGTCTCCTAGCTATTATGAATCGTGAAGAACTAGAAGCTGTTATGGGACATGAAGTCAGTCATATTCGTAACTACGATATTAGAATTTCGACTATTGCCGTTGCCCTTGCCAGTGCTATCACTATGCTTTCTAGTATGGCAGGTCGTATGATGTGGTGGGGTGGAGCAGGTCGCAGACGAAGTGATGATGACCGAGATGGAAATGGCTTAGAAATCATTATGCTCGTAGTTTCTCTACTGGCTATTGTGCTGGCCCCTCTTGCTGCCACCTTGGTACAACTAGCTATTTCTCGTCAGAGGGAATTCCTAGCTGATGCTTCCAGTGTCGAGTTGACGCGCAATCCTCAAGGGATGATTAATGCTCTACGTAAGTTGGACAACAGTAAACCGATGAGTCGTCCTGTCGATGATGCCAGCAGTGCACTTTATATCAATGATCCCAAGAAAGGGGGAGGGTTCCAAAAACTCTTTTATACCCACCCACCGATTTCAGAACGGATTGAACGTTTAGAACATATGTAAAATGTGCCTATACAATCCTAAAAAATGAGCATTTTCGTAGTTGGAGATGCTCATTTTCTTATATAAGGAACTCAGAAATCAATTTGTTATGATACAACTTATATTCTTCGAAAATCTCTTCAAACCGCATCAGCTTCACCTTGCCGTACTTAAGCCCAGCCTACGGCTAGCTTCCTAGTTTGCTCTTTGATTTTCATTGAGTATTAGAATTTCTTTAGGAAACTTCGTTCAGAACACATGATATATCGAAGAAGAATCTAGCATCTATGCAAAATGTAAGATGGCAACTGATCTCGTTTTTCGAAAATTAGAGAATATTTTTGGCGTGCTCAGAGTGTGTGTTAGAGACAACTAGACCAGCATAGTAGAGCTTGAATTCATTTTCACGAGCATGGATTTTACAAATCAGCTATTCAAAAACCACACAGTTGTTTTCAGCTTGATTGTGAGTAAAACTGAAATCACTGAGCGGTTTTATTTAGAATCTGGTTTTTGTCCAGCCTCTTTTATAGGCGATTTCGGAAAACTTCGTACATGAGAATGGCTGCAGCAACACTGGCATTGAGACTTTGAACATGTCCATCCATGGGAATGGTAATCATTTCATCAACCTGTTTTTTGATGTTGCTAGAGATGCCTTTTCCTTCATTTCCGATGATGAGGGCGATTTTCCCTTTTGTATTCCACTTATGGCAAGGAGTCCCATTCATATCTGTTCCAAAGGTCCAGAAGCCTTCATCCTTGAGTTTGTCTAGAGTTTGACTGAGGTTGGTTACTCGGGCAATTGGAACGTGCTCAATAGCACCTGTGGCTGTTTTGGCAACGACAGGAGTAACTCCGACAGCACGGTGTTTGGGAATGATGACTCCTGAAACGTTGGTTGCATCGGCTGTTCGCAAGATAGAACCCAGATTATGGGGGTCGGTTAACCCGTCCAGAATTAATAGCAAAGGATTTTCTTCTTGGCGTGTTTTGGCAAGGATGTGCTCCAGCTCGCTATAGGCAAATTCAGACACTCGTAGAACAAAACCTTGGTGAACAGCACCTTCAGTCATATCAGAGAGGGATTTTTTTGAAGTCCAAGAAATGGACACCTTCTTTTCTGTAGCCAGTTCCTTGACCTTCTCAACATTCTTACCTCGGAGATCTTCTTGGAGGTAAAGTTTGTTTCCTGTGTTTGCAAGGAGGGCTTCGGTAACGGCGTGGACGCCATAGACAATATCATTTGTTTTCATGCCTCTATTATAACACAAAACCCCGTCTTGCAACGGGATTTTCTTTATTCCAGAATCAGTAAACCATCTTTAACTTCAAATGGGTCTTTTTCATTGATACGATCGTAAAACATGATACCGTTAATGTGGTCAATTTCATGCTGAACAACGATGGAGTTGTAGCCTTTGAGTTTGATACGGTGTTTTTCTCCATCTTTATCAAAGTAGTCAACAGTGACGCGAGCATGGCGGACTACATAGCCAGGCACGTTGCGGTCAACAGAGAGGCAACCTTCTCCTTCACCAAGAGCAGCGTCTTGAACAGAGTGAGAGACGATTTTTGGATTGTACATAATAGCTTGCAAATCGTAGGCTTCCTGTGGAGTTTCGCCTTCTTCAACAATATTTGGCACTAAAACAGCGATAATGCGTTTTGAGATATCCAACTGGGGAGCAGCAAGTCCAACCCCACCGCGGAGCCCCATCTTTTCAGCCATGACAGGATCTTGGGAATGTTTGAGGAATTGCATCATCTTTTCGCCAAGGATGATTTCCTGGTCAGACAAGGGGAAAGTGACTTCCTCAGCAACCGCGCGTAGAGTAGGATTCCCTTCGCGGATAATATCGTTCATATCAATTAAGTGAGCAGCTTTTGTAATACGTTCTATAGCAGACATTTTCTCTCCTTTCATTACCTCTACATGATAACACAAAATGACAAGGATTGAAAGTATTACAGCCTTTAGGATTTATAGAAAATAGATAGGATGTTCAATTCATACTCAATGAAAATCAAAGAGCAAACTAGGAAGCTAGCCGCAGGCTGTACTTGAGTACGGTA